>CAYQJV010000001.1:0-110727 GCA_964417925.1 uncultured bacterium
TATCTTTATGCATTAAAAGAAAGGGCTGAAGGTAATTTTGAAAATGCATATAAGAATCTATTGGAGGCTTTAAGGAAAGAAGAAAATCTTGAATGGAGGAAAAAAATTATAGACCTTTTAGTTGTAGTGGCTTCACCGATCGATAGGAAAAAAGATTTAAGGGATATCTTAAAAAATGAAATGGAGAAATCAACGGATCCTTTCTATACAGAAGAGCTCAAAAATATATTAAAAGAACTTTAATCTTATTCCTGCAAAGATGATTCTCCCTTTTAAAGGGAGTCCAGGGTAGCATTCAAAAATTTCATCAAACAGATTCACAATTCCTGTTCTTAATAGAAATTTGTCATTGAAATAGTAAGAGATAACTGCCCCTCCAGTAATAGAGTAACTCTCTTTCTCCCATCTTTTTCCATAGACTTCAATCCACAATGCAAAACCCATTTTTTTTGTTCTTGTAATTATCGTATCTGTGAGTTCCCATAATGGATACCATATAGTGCTATTTTTAAATTTTTTATTCAACGAAAGATTCAAATAATTTGCTGATTCTTCACCTTCCATTCTTAGCGTCCATTGTGTTGTTAATAGGGATATACTGTCTGAAGATACCATAGGGATATCTCCATGATGAATAAAGATGGAATGAACATTTTTATAACAACATTTCACAGTAAATAGTGAATGTTTGATACTTATTTCTAAAAATCTTTCAGTGGAGAACTCATTCATTTCTTCATCCATTTTATATACCAACAGTTCTTGTAGAAGAGAGTCTAAATTGTAGTGATAGCGTTTAATTCCTCCATTTAACGTAATATAAAAATTCTTGTATATTTTATCCCATGTTCCCCATAACTCTGGTGTGTATTCTATTATGCCTCCCCCTATAAAAAATCGGTTTTTTTTAGTGTAAATTATATATCCCGTTTCAAAAGACGGTTGATTTCTGTAAAAGGGCAGTAAAAAAAGTATTTTATTGTGATATTTTTTTTCAAAATAAATCATATACAAATTTTTATCATGCACCGCATTATTGCTTCTGGACAACTTACTCAATATAGAGACAATATAATCTGGTTTTATCTTTGCAACTACGAATTTAATTTCTTTAAATGATTTATAGTCTTTATTGGAAAGAAAGTAATTTAGTTCTGTTTTTAAAAACAGTTCTCTAAAATACAAGTTTAACTTTGGGTTTCCTTGTAAAATTAATGCATCTGTATAACTGGTTATTTTTTCTAATCTGGTTTTAAAAGATATTTCCTGCCCTTTTATACTTCTTTTTAAGTTTATTTTTATAAGGTTGTCTTGTCCTATGTTCAAGTCAATTAAGAATGTATCTCTTCTTAAAGGAATATAATAAGGATGAATTTGGAAAAAAGGAGGAGGTAAACTCCATTCTGGAAAGAGTTGACTGGCGATTACAATAACAACTATCAAGAAATTACTTTCTTGATAGTTTTACTAAAAGGAGGAGTTATTATTCCTTTTTCGGTAATAAATCCTTTTATTAGATTATGAGGGGTGATATCAAAGGCAGGATTAAATACAGTCACATTTTTTATAGTGATTTTTTCCCCTTTTATTTGTATTACTTCATCTTTGTCCCTTTCCTCAATTTCTATTTCTTTTCCATTTTTTATAGAGAGGTCAAAAGTAGTGGAAGGTGCTGCTATATAAAGAGGTTTTCTATGAAAATTACATGCCATTGCCAATAGAAATGTTCCTATTTTATTTGCAGTGTCACCATTTGAGGCAATTCTATCTGCTCCGGTGAGCGCAATATCAATTTTAGAGGTGATTATGCCAATAGCATTGTCTGTGATGAGGGTGAAAGGTATACCAGCATTCTGCAGTTCAAATACAGTTAGCCTTGCACCTTGTAATTTGGGTCTGGTTTCAGGCACATATACATGGATTTTTTTCCCCATATGCCAAGCATAAAGGATGATTCCTAACGCACTACCTATTCCAGGTGTTGCGAGATTCCCAGTATTACAGTAAGTTATTACTGTAGCACCGTCCTTTATAATTCTATTACCCAATTCTGCAATTTTCATACAGTTTTCTTGCTCTTCTTGAAGAAGTTTCAATGCCTCTTCCCAAGGATCTTCTGCATTTTCTATCCGGTCCAGGGCTTTAAAAAGATTTACAGCAGTAGGCCTTGTTTTTTTTAAGATTTCAGACGCCTTTTTATAATCATTACCCTTTTTGTATTCCAATCCTACTACAAGAGCTGCAAATACTCCTATAAGAGGAGCTCCTCTTATTTCCATATTTTTAATTGCCCTATAAGCTTCCTGTACATTTTTAATTGTAACATATTTTATTTTTTGTGGCAGGAAATTTTGATTTAATATTTTTATCTTTTTATCCTCAAGCAATAAGGAAGGAAATTTTACAAAGAAGGGGGAGAATAAACCTCCCCCTTTATTTTTTGTTTTTTTATTACTTACTGACTGCTTCACGAAGCATCTTACCCGGTTTGAATATCGGACGTTTTTTGGCAGGAATTGTAATTTCTTCTCCCGTTCTTGGATTGCGTCCTTTTCTCTTTTTAGTTCTTCTAACCATAAAGGTTCCAAAACCAGCTATAGGAACTTTTTGCCCTTTTTTCAGAGCTTTTACTATGGTCTCGATAAAGGTATTTACTGCCGCGGTTGCTGCTTTTTTAGTAAGACCTGCATTCTTTGCAACCTGATTTATAAGTTCTGCCTTTGTCATTTCCACCTCCTGTTTGGAAATTATAATAAATATTTATATATTGTCAAGTAAATTTTGAGGAAGCTTTGAAATGCTTTATTTGGGAATTGTTGATAATATAATATCGGCGATTTCTTTACATCTTCGTTCAATGATATTTCTAACTCTTCTGTAAAAATTTATACTTTTTCCTATAGGATCTGAGATATTTTTCCCTTTAGGGTATGAATAAGGAAATCCATTAAATAGATATGTTTTTTCCTTTGCCCATGGCCATTTTTTAATAATAAAAAAATAGTGTTTTCTTTCCATCGCAAGAATAAGTGAAGCGTTCACTATGTGATTGCTCTTTAATTTTTGAGACCGGTGATGGGCTATGTTTATTCCTTTTTCCTGCATAACTTTAATGGTATGTGTAGAGGCTGGTATTCCTTCTACTGCTTTTGTTCCTGCAGTGATAATTTTTATATTCTGAGGTAGGAAGTATTTGAAAAAGCCATATGCCATGGGGCTACGACAAGTGTTACCAGTGCATACAATAAGTATGGAGGGATAAATTCCTTGAGAGTAGCATGCTTTTTCTTTAGTCTTTTCCATTATTTTCCATATTGAAACTACTCCTTCCCTTTTGATTTCTATAGTGTTTTGTTTTACTTCAAGTACTGTAGAAGCCAATGGAATTGTGGTTCCTTTTTCTATGAATTTTACTTTGTTTTTAAAATACTCCATGATTTCTGATTCTGTCATTTCTTTTCCCGATATATTGGCAGAACTCGCATAGAGAGGGGCGCGTATTTTTCTTAAAAGTTTTATTATGGAAGGGTCTTTGGGAATTCGAATTCCTATCTTTTTCCATGGGTAATCTATGTGCATATTTTTTTCAAGGATAAGAGTAATTCTTCCTGGCATGAGTTTGGTGATAATTTTTTTTTCGATTGCGTTTTTAATTTTTGCTATTTTACTTATTTCTTTTTTCCTTCCTACATACACAGCGACAGGTTTACGCATATCTCTTTGTTTTAATTTTTGAATCTTTTTAAGTCCCTCTTGGGTGAAGGGACACAGAAGACCATAAACTGTATCGGTAGGGACTACAATACATTCACCTTTTTTTAATACAGATAAAGCTTTCTGAATGTTTCTCAATTTTCAAATATTTCTTTTATTCTTTTGACTAAAATGGACGCGTTCTTTGCTCCTGCTTTTCCTATACTCATTACAGCCACCGGTACTCCCTTTGGCATTTGTACCATAGAGAGAAGAGAATCGATTCCTTTAAGAGGAGAAGAGGGAATGGGAACCCCTATTACAGGTAGTTCAGAGAAAGAAGCAATAAAACCTGGAAGATGAGCTGCATATCCTGCAAGAGCTATTATTATTTTAAAACCTTCCTTTTCTGCGTTCTTTGCAAACTCCATAGTTTTTTCAGGGGACCTGTGGGCTGAAAGAATAAAACTTTTGTAAGGAATGCCTTCTTTTTTTAACTCTTCTTCTACAATAGTGATATACTCTTTATCACTTTCTGAGCCTGCAACAACAGCTACTTTAAATTTTTCCATATAACCTCCTTATTCCTTTATCTGCTATATCCTTTCTATAGTACATTCCATCAAACTGAATTTTTTTAAGATTTCTATATGTTTTATCTTTTGCCTTTTTTAAATCTTTATCTTTTGCTGTTACTCCAAGTACTCTACCACCATCGGTAATTAGTGCACTGTCTTTCTTTTTTGTACCAGCATGAAATACATATACGTCTTCTTCTATCTCTCCTATGGTGATTTTCTTTCCTTTTTCATATTTCCCTGGATACCCTTTTGCAGCTACTACTACACACACTGCATATTTTTCTTCCCATTCTGGTTTTTGTGATATTTTTCCTGTCGCAGATTCGTACAATAACCAAAAAAGGTCAGATTTTAAAAGAAAAAGCACTGGTTGGGTTTCTGGATCACCGAATCTTACATTGAATTCTAAAACATAGGGATCTCCATTGTTTTGAATCATCAGCCCTATGTATATAACTCCTTGGAAGAAAATTTTTTCTTTTTTAAGTCCTTCAAACAATGGGAATAAAATCTTTTTTTCCACTTTTCCCCATACTTTTACATCTACTATCGGTGCAGGTGCGTATGCTCCCATTCCTCCAGTATTTGGACCTTTGTCATGGTCATATATTCTTTTATAATCTTGTGAAGGAAGCAAGGGAACATAATCTTTACCATCGGTAATTATCATAATAGATGCTTCCTCTCCTTCTAAGAACTCTTCAATTACCACTTTATCACCTGCACTACCAAATATTCTCTTTACCATAATATTATCTATTGCTTCAAAAGCTTCTTTTTCATTTTCGCACACTACAGAGCCTTTTCCCAGAGCAGGTCCTGAGGCTTTTACAACAATAGGATATTTTTTCTTTTTTATATATTTTTTTGCCTCTCCTATAGAGTCAAATATTTTAAAAGGAGCTGTAGGAATTCTATATTTTTGCATGAATTTTTTAGCAAAAGCTTTCTCTTTTTCCAATATTGCAGCGGATTTTGTAGGTCCAAAAACTACAAAGTTCCTTTGGGATAATGCATCTACTATTCCTAAGAATAATGGATTTTCAGGTCCTACAACCACCAGATTAGGTTTTATTTCCTCGGCTATTTTTATAATATTCGTTATATCTTCTGGGGATACAGGAAAAGTTTTTGCTATTTTTTCTATTCCTGCGTTGCCTGGAACTGCATAAATTTCTTTAACATCCGGAGATTGAGAAAGTTTCCAAACCAATGCATGTTCTCTTCCACCTTTTCCTATCACCATTATTTTCATAAATCAAGAATACAGATGATAAAAAAAAAGTCAAATAATTTAAATCCAACATGGTTAGGTTAACTGAAGAATTTCAAAAAGATATTGGATTGGTATCTTGAAAAAAGTAAATTTATGGATAAAGGTAAGGGCCTTGGGGACCTTTATCTCGACGCCAAAAACAAAAAGGAGTAGATAAAGTGCGAGGGATTTTATGGAGAAGTTTAATAAAAAATACTTTTTGGACGGATAGACAAAGAATAAACTTCGATCCAAAATGTTATGGAATTCTATAATTTTGCTAAGGCTGTTCGGAAAATAAGAGTTGCATTGGGGGAATTTTTGCATATTTTTAAAGTCTTAAGGGGATTGTCCTATCGGGAAGTTTTAGAAAAGTCTCATGGGTATTTTCATCTCTCCCATTCCTCTCAACATATCATTTCCCGAATTAAAAGACTTTCTAAGAAACTATTGCAGAAAGTTATCTTTTAATTTAAGGGTTTGGATAGTGGATGGCCCAGGGATATAGGGTATAATGACATATTATTCAATAAGCTTTTCAGGGGGGATGGTGATAAGAAACATAAAGGTCCTGAGTGATTTTTTCATGATAGAAAAATATCAAGTAAAGAAAATTTTTCAAACAACCTTAGAAAATATTATAAAGAAAGGAATTTTGACCCTCTTTAACTCTCCCATCAAAGGAGGGAAAGTTATTGCTCTTTTTACTTTTTCCTTATTTTCACAAGATACATGTCATATCCAACTGCACCGAAGGAAGATGTACATCCTGCCAGAAGATATGCGGAATCTGAAGTCTCTATGACTGAAGATGCCCAATCACTATAACTCCCTCCGTAAGTCCAGTAGAACCAAATCTCTATTTTTCTACTTTCTGACCATGGATTCCATTTTCCTGATTTATGCTTTGCCTTACCTTCCAGTAAAAACTGCCACATCTGAAAAATCAACTCTGTATGATGTGGATGAGGTGTTTTCATCAAGAAAAATATCGGTGAACGAGGAGCTTTTTGAAATAATAAGATTGTAGGAAACTGCATCAGGAAGCGAAGACCAGCTGAAGGTTACAGAAACAGGAGAAGCCCCGGAGAAGCTTTCTTCATCCTCTGGAGATGCAAGGGAAACATTATAGGACACTACCAGTTTTTTAAACTCTTGCCATCTGCTTCGGAAACCTGCCTTATTCCTTGCCCTTACCCTCCAGGAATAGGTTCCGACATTGAGCAGGACGGTGCAGGTTGTGTCCTTTAAAGAATCTTCAAATACCACAGTTTTTTATCCTCTTTGAAAATCTGCAAAAGATACAAGGAGGCGTTTTCATCGGCTGACCAGACAAGGGTTATCTCAAGATTGTTGTAAAGGGTATCGGTTCTGGATGATGGGGGTTCAGATAGAATGACATCCTCAGTGGAAAGAGGTTCACATACCAGCAAAAATAAAACAAAGAACAGATAACGCAAACCCTTCATAATCACCTCTTCACCTTTGTTATTTCAAACTCTCCATGCCCCCATACTGAGGGGCTCCTGCCTTGCCCTTCTCTTTACCCAGATATCCTCCTTCACCTTTTCCTGAACATACTTTGCAAGCTCGTGAACCTCAACCCCTCCATCTTTATCAGTGTTTGCTTCCCCCTCCATCCCCTTTTTTGAGTCCTCAAGGTCAAATTTTTGTATCATCAGGGGTGCAGACCTTCAGGAACCTATGAAAAGCAGGCATTCACCATCAAAAAGGTCCTCTTTGTTTCAACTTCCCTGAAGGTCTCCTTCAAAATTGAACGCCTCCCAATTTCATAGGCAAGCTCCTTAGTGCTTTTGAAAATCCCCTGAGGCATTGGAGACTGTGTATCCTCCAAACAAGCTCTATGGTCTCCCCTATGTCAATATCCCCCTCACCATCGCCATTGGATGGACTGCGGTCATCATCATCTGCATCAAAGACCCTGTCATGGTTCTCCTCCAGGATCTCATAGGGTAAGGAGGTTCTTCCCTCCTCCAGGCAATTTCTATGCTCTCCTTAAATTCTGCTCCATCATAAGAAGCTCCCCTTATCCTCAAACTGAACTTCCCTGCAGGAAGGTTCTCCTTCCTTTCTTTGTATAATCCCTGCTCAGAAGCATCAAGAAAGCCATTCCTGTTTTTATCCTCAAAGGAGGAAGATGAATAAAAGTAATAAAAGCCCAGAGAAAGCCCAAAAGACCTTGCATTCCTTAAACCATAGGGCAGAAAGAAGTCAAACTCCGAGAAAAGGAAAAATCCTTTAAAGAACTCCCGGGAAAGCCTCAAGCCAAAAGAAAACAAAGGACCAACAACGTTCTTTGAAACATCCATCTCTCCCAGAGGACCTTTTACCGAAAACTTTGGAATATAGAAAATTTCAAAAGAACCCCGAGGGGTGATGACATAAGGAGAGGAGAGATCCTTCTCAAAACCAAAGGATAAACAATAACAGGGAAAGTAAAGGGATGTGTCAGCCGAAGAAACTCTATTAGGAGGATACCCCAAGTTCTGCAAAAAGGGAGGAGAGTCTGAAATCCAGAAAACCATCACCCAGAAAGCCCTTTAAGCCCTGCCAGGATACCACAGACCTTCCAGCACCTGCACCAATGTATCCTGAAAAGAGAAAGTAAAGGTAAAGCACCCTTACCTCTTTTTCTTAAAATTTATTCCAAAAATCCAAAAATTAAACTAACTTTTGAAAATTATTTGAAATTCATTTAATAATCCTCTCCGTCAATTTAAATTACCAAAACTTTTGATTCTAAAATACTAACAAAATCTCTTGAAAAGAAACAACCAAACTTCTTTTTGGGTAAAAAGAAGATAATCCCTTTAAAACAGGAAGTTTTTGAATAGAATGAACTCTTTATGTCCCTATTTCTCCTGCTTTCTCAAGCGCCAATTTTACCAAAGGAGGACCTATCAACTCATAAATTACAGTAGTTACAATGATTGTGCTAAGTATCATTTCTCCTGCATTTTCTGAAAGTGTAGTCCTCGCAAGCAGAGCAAGACCTATAGCAACACCTGCCTGAGGGGCAAGTCCAAGACCTATGTATTTTTTTATCCTTTTATCTGCATTCGCAATTACTGCGCCTATAAATGCTCCCAACATTTCTCCTGGAAGCCTTGAAATCACATACAATAACCCAAGCATTCCCAGGGCAGTAAGATTTTTTATCTCAAGATTTGCTCCTGCAATTACAAAAAATAGAAGATAAATGGGTGGATCAAATCTTTTTAAAATTTCAAATGGTGCATCGGTCTTTAATACATTCGCTACAACTGCACCAAACATCATGTTTGAAAGAAGTAGGGAAAAATTGAAGTGCATACTTATACCAGAAGTTACAAGTACGAGTCCAATAACATATATTATTAACCTTGCAGGAGTTAAGAATTTAAAAAAATAAGAGAATATAATTCCTATTATAAATCCAAGTACAAGTCCTCCCAAAACTTCTAAAAGAGCATGAAGGAGGTCAAAAAGTATATTAGAGAGAACTCCTGCATGCTCTCCCATAGCAGTCTTGGCTATAGCAAGTGAAAATGCAAAAAGAATAATACCCCATGCATCATCTATGGCAACAACCCCAAGAAGAGTATCGGTAAATATCCCCCTGGCCCGATACTCCCTTGTCACCATTACAACTGCTGCAGGAGCAGTTGCAGGAGCGATTGCTCCTATTACCATAGCAATAGGAAAAGGAATTTTAAGCACAAACCACAACACAAAGGTTACAATTACAAACGCTCCTATAACTTCTCCAATTGAAATGTAAAGAACTGATTTGCCTATTCTTCTCAGTCTTGCAAGAGTAAAATTTTGCCCCAACGAGAAAGCTATAAAGGTTAATGCAATATTGGATATAAAATCAGATGCATTAATCACATCTTTGGATAAAAGATTCAAACCATAAGGACCTATAAGTATTCCTGAGATTATGTATCCTGTAACAGAAGGTAACTTTAACTTCTTAAAAAATCTTGCTCCAAGAGCCCCTGCTATCATTACTATTCCAAGACTCAGGACTACGTTAAACATAAGATAAATCTTTTCACATCTGCAGATCCCCAGCTTTCTGCAATGCTAACTTTACAAGTGGAGGACCTATAAGTTGATATATCACAGTAGTCACAATTATTGTGCTTAAAATTACATCACCAATTCCCTTTGGCATATATTCTATAGCAAGCAGAGCAAGACCTATAGCAACACCTGCCTGAGGGGCAAGTCCAAGACCTATATAACGTTGTATGTTTTTAGGAGCTTTAGATATTTTAGATGCAATAAAGGCTCCAAACATTTTACCTGGCAATCTTGAAAATACATATACCAGACCTACAGCCCCAAGTTCAGCAATTCGGCTTATCTTTAAGTTTATTCCTGCAAGTACAAAAAATAGAAGATAAAGGGGTGGATCAAATCTTTTTAAAATTTCAAATGGTGCATCGGTCTTTAATACATTTGCTACAACTGCACCAAACATCATGTTTGAAAGAAGTGGAGAAAAATTCAAATGAGTACTTGCTCCTGCAGTTGTTAAAACAAATCCTATGGTATAAAGTAAAAGATGGGAAGGATTCGTTATGAATTTAAAAAAAATTGAAAATAAAATCCCAATAATAACTCCCAGAATAAGACTTCCACAAATTTCAATAAACCCGTGAAAAAGGTCAGGGAGTATATTAGCAAAAATACCTCCATGACCCCCAATAACTGTTTTGGCTATAGCAAGTGAAAATGCAAAAAGAATAATACCCCATGCATCATCTATGGCAACAACCCCAAGAAGAGTATCGGTAAATATCCCCCTAGCCCGATACTCCCTTGTCACAACTACTACTGAAGCAGGATCTGTAGCAAGAGCAAGAGCTCCCATTATCACTGCAATATGAAAAGGTTTATTAAGACACAAAAACATTGCAAGAGTCACAAAAAGAAAGGCTCCTATGCTTTCACCAATTGAAATATGGAACACAAATTTACCTATTTTTTTCAATCTACTAAGGGTAAAGTTCTGCCCCAGACTGAAAGCGATTATACTCAATGCTATTTTTGATATTACTCCAGAAACGTTTAAGATATCCTTAGACACCAAATTTAAAACATAGGGACCTATAATTATCCCTGCTATAATATAACCTGTGACAGAAGGCAGTTTAATTCTATTAAAAATTCTCGCACTTAAAAATCCTATAAGGATAATTATACCAAGACTTAAAATTATGTTGAGCATTTTTTAAATTATGCCTTTCTCTTTGAAAATACTTTTAATGATATCAAAAATACCTATTATACCTACAAGATTTTTCTCCTTATCAACTACAGGAATTTGCACAAGGTTATTAATTCTCATTTTATTAAGAGCAGTATCCAAATTATCATCTTCTTCAACTGTTACAAATCGTGTATCCATTATATCATCTACTAACACCAGATATCCCATCTCAGGAGGCATATCAAAATCCGATATTTCTACATGGGATTCGTCAAGAAAATGTATCGTTTTTAAAATTTCAGGCTCCTTAGGATGAAATACTTTACATATATTTTCGAGCTTAACAACTCCAACCAATTTTCTATCTTCCACCACAGGGACCAAAGGAAAGGTATGAAATTCTTTAAATTTTTCCAATAGTTCCTTTAAAGTTGTAGAACGTTGTACACTTATTACATTTCTATTCATCACATCTTTTACCTTTTCCATTATGAAATTTTACTCTACTTCAGAAATTTGTCAAAAAAGTTTCAAAACTCTGCAATGGGAAGAAAAATCCTGAAGCATGAACCTTTATTTAATTCACTTTCTACTTCTACTTTACCATCAAATATTTCTACAAGTCTTTTAACAATAGCAAGTCCTATTCCTGCTCCATAGGTTTCTCTGGCATCACTCATATCTACCCGATAAAACGGTTCAAAAATATACACCAATTTATCCTCGGGAATACCTATACCAGTATCTTTAATTTCCAATACGTAATACTCTTTTTCTCTATAACTTCTTACCTCTACCTTTCCACCTTCAACATTATATTTTATTGCATTATCCATGAGATTATTACATATACTTTCAAATGCATCTTTTGTAGCATATATTTCAATTCCTGCAGAAAGATTTAACTTTACCCTCACCTTTTTTTCTTTAGCCTTTTTTCGCATCGTTATCTCTGTTTTCTTAACTATTTCGTCTGGATTAAACTTTTCTCTTTGAATCGTGGATATTTTTGAAAGAGATACTCCCAAATTTATTAACCTTGATATGAGAAGATTTAATCTATCCGTTTCTTGCAACACTGTATTCAATAACTCTTGAATTTCCTTATCCTCCTGTTTAAGATAAAGCTTAAGTAACTCCATAGTGGCTTTTATCACTGTCACAGGAGTTTTAAGTTCATGAGATAAAGAAGCTATTATCCCAGATTTTAAATTTTCTATTTCTTCTATTACTCTTCTTGCCTTAACTTCTATCTCAAGGGCCTTTGAATTGGAAATTGCTACAGCGGCCTGAGAGGCAAATACTTGAAGCATTATCTTATCTTCATCGGAAAATGCATTCTCTTTGAAAGACTCAACCCCGATGGTACCAAGACATCTGTCTTCAAATAACAACGGCACATAAAGTATTGACTTTGTCTTTACCGGATACCCATATACTACTCTTTCATCCTTTTCAATATTATTAACTTTTAAAACCGTTTTGTTTTTTATCACCCATCCAGGATGCTGATAAAAAGCAGTTTTTTCTCTTTTTTTTATCTCTCTCTTTGAAATTCCTCTCCAGGATACGGAAATCAATTTTTTGTTCTCCTCATCATAAAGATAAAGTACTGCACAGTCATAAGGAATGAGCTTTTTCACTGTATCAAGTATTTTCTCCCCAAGTTCTTCTACAGGCAACAATCTGGAGAGAATGTTTGCTGTATGTATTAATGCATTTAACTTTTCCAATTCATGTCTTAAAAGAGTATCGGTCTTCAAAATATCTATCCAATACCCTGCCTTTTCTGCAAACATGGCTGCATAAGAGGTAGTTTCAAGAGAGGGTATATCACCATCTACAGGCATGTCAAACATTATTATACCTATAAGGTCCTTGCCTGGAGAATAGATGGGAACAAAAAACATATCCAGAGGATGCCATCCTCCTTCCTTAGGTTTTATCGGGGGGATATACCCTCCTTCCCCTATTTCTTTTGCTATATCCTCTTTATGAGATATAAAATAACCATCTCCATGACGATACTTTGGGGACATTAATTTTGCAATATAGTCTCCGGTTATTCTTCTCTTCTTAAGTTTATTTAAAGCCCGCTTAGGTATTCCATAAGCTCCGACCAACCCAAAAGTTCCATTTTCTACAACTCGTATAAAAGCCAACTTAAATCCACATGCCTCTGCTGCTCCTCTTGCGATTTCATTCAGATTTTCCTCCAAAGGTTTTTTAATATCCAATTTTTTCGCTGTCTCCAGTATTTTCTCTAAAACTTTGGTCTTCCTCTTCAATTCCATCTCCATTTTTTTTCTCTCAGTAATGTCTGTTATTATACCTACCATCCCTGTAATCTCTCCTTTTTCTATAACAGGTACAGCCATCACTGCTCCATGGAATTTCTTACCCCATAAAGATAGATATTCTGTATCAAAATATTCTGCTTTTCCCTGTTGAAGTACTTTTTTAAATTTTTTTGCAGCATTCACCCTTTTAAGATGTTCAAGTTTAAGCACGTTAATACCTTTTGTTTTCTCCTCTGCAGGACTCCCCAGCATCTTTAACAATGCAGGGTTTGCTGCCAATACCTCCCCTTTTTTATCCGTTATAAAAATTCCCATAGGAGCCTTTTCAAAAATTGTCTTGAAAAGTCTTTCCATTTTATTTCTCTCTTCCTCTAATCTTATCATTTCTGTAACATCATAAGAAATTCCTATGGTACCAAGCTCTCCCCCTCCTGGACTTAAAAATCTATCCACAAAAAGATTTATATATACATACCTTTTATTTTTATTCTTTATTTTCACAATTCTTGGACCTGCATATCCCTTTTTATTTATTTCCTGCTGTATAATCTCAAGATCAAAAGCATCAGAATAAAAAAATGAAATATGCTTACCTAAAACCTCTTTTTCTGAATAACCGGTAATATTTTTTGCTCCTTCACTCCAATATACAATCTTTCCATTTTTATCAACGATGGTAATGGCTATATTTTCCGCTTTACCTATCTTTGCTATTTCTGCATATCTATCCTTAGATTGTGAGTTTTTTATAGGCATTTCATTTTTTCATTAAAAGATAAATCACTTATATTATCATTTTTCTCAATCTTTCTATTCTTAATTCAAGAGGAGGATGGGTAGAAAAAAGATTGGTTCTTATTCTTTTATCTTGACCAAAAGGATTTGCTATAAAAAGATGAGCAGTCGCTTGAGAAGCCCTTTCTATTTTCTTTCCATAAACCAAAAGTTTCTCCAAAGCCGAAGAAAGACCGTACGGATTTCTCACGATATAAGCTCCAGTAGCATCTGCGAGATACTCTCTTTGCCTTGATATTGCAGCCCTTATTAACATTATAAATAGGGGGGCAAGTATTGCAAGAACAACCCCAACTATAAACAAAATTCCCTGATTCCTCCTTCTTCTAAAAAACATTCCTCCCCTTAAAAGCATATCCTTCAAAAGAATGAACAATCCCCCAAGAACTGCAACAACCGTCATCAACAAAATATCATTGTTCCTTATGTGAGCAATTTCATGGGCTATCACTCCTTGTAATTCATCTCTGTTCATCATATTTAACAACCCAGAAGTAACTACAATTGCTGCATGCTCTGGATTTCTTCCCGTGGCAAAGGCATTTGGAGCATCATCAAAAATTATGTAAACCTTTGGTTTTTTAATTCCTGCTGCAATTGAAACCTCCTCAACAATATTATGTAACATTTTATACCTTTCACGATCTGCAAGCCTTGCTCCAGTAGAAAAAAGAACTATTTTATCTGAATTGTAATAGGTAACAAGATTGTAAAAAATTATAAACATTGCAAAAACTACATATCCAAAAACTCCAAAATCCAATAAGGTTACCACAAAATATCCCACTACTCCAAGAATAAGTGAAAATAAAAAGATAAAGAGATATGTTCTTCTTTTATTTGCTGAAATCAAATCATAAAGAGTAGCCATTCAGAAACTGACTCTCACAGGTCTTCTAATTTCTTCTTCTATCTCGTAGTATTCCTCTTCCCTAAAACCCAAAATACGTGCCAAAATATTCCATGGAAACTGGTGTATTTTTGTATTGTACTGCATTGTAACATCATTATAGAACTGTCTGGCAAATGCTATTTTATTCTCAGTTGATGTAAGTTCTTCCTGTAATGAAAGAAAGTTTTGACTCGCCTTTAAATCAGGATAGTTCTCCACAACAGCAAACAAAGTTTTAAGAGCCTTAGTTAACTGATTATTTTTTTCAGCAGTATCTCTTATTCCTTTAGCAGAGATTGCTTCGGAACGAAGTCTTGTAATGGTTTCAAAAATTTCTTTTTCATGTTTTGTATATCCTTTTACGGTCTCTACGAGATTGGGAATTAAATCATACCTTCTTTTTAACTGCACATCTATCTGATGCCAAGCATTTCTTACTCTCTGTTTTAATGCAATCAATCGATTAAACATAACAACAATAAGAACTACTCCTACAATTATGCCGATGATTATCCACATTTCACTTCTCCTTTTTAAAATTTGTATCCTATCTTTCTCAAAAATTCCCTTCTTTCCTTTACATCCTCTTCTTTTTCCACTCCTTTGGGCTTTGCTCCATCTATTACGCCCAGGATTCCCCTTCCCTGTTCGGTTTCTACAACGATCACCTGCAAAGGATTGGCAGTAGCTGCAAAGATTCTCACAATCTCAGGAACTCTCTTTAGAGCATGCAATACATTTATAGGATACACATTTTCAAGCAAAAGCACAAATGAATGTCCTGCTCCTATATTCAATGCATTCTTTACCGCAAGTTCTGTAAGCTCTGGGGATGTTCCTTCTTTTCTTATAAGACACTTTCCAGAAGACTCAACAAATGCAAAACCAAATTTTATACCTGGAACTGTATTAACAAGCGCTTCGTATACATCTTCACAGGTTTTTATAAAATGGGACTGCCCTAAAATTACATTTACATCTGCTGGTTTATCTACCTCTACTACCTTTATCTCCATATTTCCTCCTTATTTTGATATATTTTAAGATTATACTTAAATATCAAAATGTCAAATTGTTCACCAGAATAATGAGAGTTCGAAAAATCTTTACTGTTGAGATTTTCTATCGCGAAAAAATCACCCATGCCCCCTCAGTGCAAAATAGATGATAGAAATCGTCCAAAAGAAAAATAAAAGAACATGCAAATTATACAATACAAGGAGGCCCTAAAGCGCTATCCCCTCATCTATCTCATAACACTTGTCCGCCACCAAAACACCACCCATATCAACCTTATTTATAAATTTTAAGGCATCACTAACAACTTTACTTCACTTGCATACGGACCTCCAGAAGAAGCAACAACAATAACTCTTCTACCATCCAAAGTAAGAATTATAACAACAACCTTCCCCTGAGATTTTATGTTTCTTATCACCATATCCCTGGACCATCCACTATCCAAACCCTTAAATTAAAAGATAACTTTCTGCAATAGTTTCTTAGGAAGTCTTTTAATTCGGGAAATGATATGTTGAAAGGAATGGGAGGGATGAAAATACCCATGAGGCTTTTCTAAAACTTCCCGAGAGAACAATCTCCTTAAGACTTTAAAAAATATGCAAAAATTCCCCCAATGCAACTCTTATTTTCGAACAGCCTTTACAATGTCTTGACAAGAATTGAATTTTTATTATAATTTCACATTAGCGCTCTATAGACAACACCCCTCTCCTAACAACCCCTCCCGTGGGCGAGTGGTTTACCCTCGCCCACGTTTTTTATTGACTTTAACTTCTTGTCATGTAAGATTAACCAATGATTCCCAGAATAGCTGTATTAACTGGCCCTGGAACTAACTGTGATGAAGAGACTTTTTTTTCGTTGAAATATTTGGGAGCGGATGTACAACAGTATATGCTTTCTCATGTGAAGCAGAATCCCAAGATTATAAGAGATTTTCAAGCTATTATAATTCCAGGGGGATTTACTTATGGAGATTATATAGGAGCAGGAAGAATTTTTGCAAAAGAACTGGAGATGTTTTTAAAAGAGGAAATAGAAAGATTTTTAAAAAAAGGTGGTTTTATATTTGGAATATGTAATGGATTTCAAATACTTACTTGTTCAAAACTTCTTCCTGGAATAAGTGGTTGGTTTTCCGCACCTACAGTTTCTTTAATTTCAAATGACTCTTTAAAATACGAAGATAGATGGGTTTATCTTTCTGTAGAGAGTTCTTCATTTTGGTTTAAAAATCTTCCCAAGATAATAAAACTTCCTGTAGCTCATGCAGAGGGTAAATTCTTTGCAGAAAAAGAAACAATTGAAATACTTGAGAAAAACAAACAAATTGCTTTAAGATATGTTAATCCTGAAGGGAACGAGGCTTTTTATCCCTATAATCCAAATGGAAGTATACATGGTATAGCAGGAATTACAGATAGAACAGGTCAGATACTTGGTATGATGCCCCACCCAGAAAGGTTCTTTTCCCCTGAACATTCTTTAACTGGAAATTCTGCCTACCCTTATGGAAGGTTAATTTTTAAAAACCTTGTGGAGGAGATAAAAGGCAGGTTTTCTGTCTAAGAAAATATGGTTGTATCGATTGAGTCTTTTATTCCGTGCCAGAGATAGATCAATATCTATTTCCCACAGACCTTCTGAGTCTTCTGAAACTCTTAAAATTACTTTACCTTCAGGAGACGTTATTTGACTTTTCCCTGTGAATGTTAATTTCTCTTTGCCAAGTTTTTCAATGCCTATTCTGTTCGCTGTGATTATATAAACTTTATTTTCAAGACATCTTGTTTTTACCACTTCTTGACAATAAGGAAGGACAAGGTTCGCAGGATGGGCAATTAATTCTGCATTTTTTAAGGCAAGAGTTCTTGCGGATTCGGGAAAGAAATAGTCAAAACAAATCATTATCCCTATTTTAATATGGATTTTATTCAAAGTTACTTCAAAAACTTCAAAACCCATATTTCCTGGATCAAATATTTTTTTCTCTTTATAAAAAAGATGTATCTTTCTGTATTTTCCAACGAACCCAGCTGGGGATACAAGAATTGCTGTATTGTAAAGCTTATCTTTTTCTTTTTCTGCAACTCCTGCTATGATGTATAGGTCTTTTTCTCTTGCAAGTTTTTCAAAAAACTCGGTGTCTCTTCCTGGAATAGGAGAGGCTATTTTTATAAGTTCCTTTTTATTTTTAAAAAGATAACCGGTTGTACACAGTTCAGGAAGCACCACAATTTTTCCTTTTGCATTTTTAATTAGTTCTTCTATTTTTTTGTAATTCTTTTCCACGTTTTTTCTTTCTGGGAAAAACTGCAATACTCCTACTTTTATTTTATCCTTTTGGTTAACCCTTCTTTCCATGCCTTCTCTACCTCCTTAAGTAGAATTTTAAAAGAAAATTCACCATTTTTGAAATAAATTTTAGGGTCTTCTTTCACCCATCCAATAAGAGAAAAATCACTTCCTTTCATTTCTTCTTCAAACTCTTCTTTTTTATCCTTTGGAACCTCTGCAATTATTCTTCCCGCTGATTCTGAAAATATCAATAAGTCTCTTCTTACATTTTCTCTGAGTAAAATTTTCGTTGTATCAATTTCTATTCCCTTTTTACCTCCAAGACACATTTCAGATATTGCGACACCAATTCCACCTTCTGAAACATCATGTAAAGAAAGCACAAGTTTCTTCCTTATTGCTCTTTCAATTTTTTTGTAGTTGTTTAAAAACTCCAAAGGGTAAACTTTGGGTACATTTTTCCCATACTTTTTATCATACATTGCTATCATACTTCCTCCAGTTTCTTCAGCTGTTTTTCCTATGATGTATACGGGGTTCCCTTCTCCTTTAAAATCAGAGGTTATAATTTCCGAAACGTCCGGAACAATTGTAATACCTGAGATTAGAATGGTTGTGGGGATATTTATTTTTTTATCTTTTATAACAAAAAAGTTGTTTAAACTATCCTTTCCTGATATAAAAGGGGTCTTATAGATAAGAGCGATGTCTTTTAAGCCCTCTGCAGTTCTTAATACTTCACCGAGAATGTAAGGATCATCTGCATCTCCTGCACAGAAGTTATCAAGCAATGCAATTCTGTCAAGCATTCCTCCCACGCATAGGAGATTTCTTACAACCTCATCTACGGCTATTTGGGCCATCCTATAAGGGTCTTTTAATCCATACAATGGATTTATTCCCTTTGCAACTGCTATTCCTCTGTTTGAATAATGAAAAGGCTTCAATACTACTGCATCCTGGGGTGCATCTTTTTCTGAAAGAGGTTTAAGCACGGTTCTTGCTCCAACTTCATGATCGTACTGTCTTATCACCCATTCTTTGCTTGCAATACTTGGATGAGAAAGTATCCACAAAAGGGCTTTTTTCTGATTTTTTATCAATGTGATATCTTCCTCTTTTTCTCTCGGCTTTAATTTTGCTTTTTTTACAGGATAGGGAATTCCTTCATGTAGAAATTCCATGTCAATTTCACAAACCCGATGGTTTTTATAAAAAAGAATAAGCTTTTTTGTGTCCGTTACTTTACCTATCTTTGTACACTCAATGTTGAATTCTCTTGCAAGTTTTTCAATCTCTTTTTCTCTTGTTGTAAAGATAACCATTCTTTCTTGAGACTCCGAAATCCATATCTCGGTATAAGAAAGTCCTGTGTATTTTAAAGGAACTCTATCAAGATATACTTCCGCTCCATTTTCTCTGGTCATCTCTCCAATTGCAGAGGACAACCCTCCTCCTCCACAGTCTGTAATTGCTTCAATTAGATTTTTTTCGGCTGCTTTAAGAATAAAGTCTCTTAGGATTTTTTCCTCTATTGGATTTCCTATCTGAACTGCACTTCCATACTTTGCCTTTGTTTTATCTTTTAAAGGAGCAGAAGAAAATGTTGCCCCATGAATTCCATCTCTTCCGGTTCTTGCTCCCACAAGATATATACTTTGTCCTTTTTTAATGCTTTTCTTTATATTTCTTTTTTCAATTATTCCAACAGTTCCCACATATACGAGAGGATTGTATAAAAATCTATTATCAAATATAATTGCTCCTGACGCAGTGGGGATTCCCATTCTGTTTCCATAATCCCTTACCCCTCTTACAACTCCTTTGAGTATCCTTAGAGGATGGAGTACTCCTTCCGGAAGATTTTGTTTTGGGAAATCGGGCATTGCAAAGCAAAAAACATCGGTGTTGAGAATTGGTTTTGCTCCAACTCCTGTACCCAGACAGTCCCTTATTACTCCTCCAACCCCAGTTGCTGCTCCTCCATAGGGTTCTATTGCAGAAGGATGATTATGGGTTTCCACCTTAAATGTGATTCCATGGTATTCATCGAATTCCACAACTCCTGAATTATCTTTAAACACAGATAAGCACCAAGGTAAAGATAGTTTTTCAGTAACATACTTTATTAAGTCCTCAAAGATCCTTATTTTTTTCCCATCAAAAATGACCGTTCCTTTGAAGGTTTTATGCTTGCAGTGTTCTGACCAGGTTTGAGCAATGGTTTCAATTTCAATGTCCGTTGGAGCTCTCTTCAGTTTTTCAAAGTATTTTTTTATTGCAGTAA
Source organism: uncultured bacterium (assembly GCA_964417925.1). Classification (GTDB taxonomy): domain Bacteria; phylum Hydrothermota; class Tepidihabitantia; order B3-TA06; family CAYQJV01; genus CAYQJV01. The sequence goes on from CAYQJV010000001.1 coordinate 20,346, forward strand.
GTTCAGCAAGAGATAGATGCCATCCCTTTTCTTCGGATAGTTTCAAAAGATCATCAGAAGAAAGATTGAGTATGTCAAGAGTTAGCAGTTTAAATCTGTAAATAGGATGAGAAGGGAATACTTCTTCATTTTCAGATGCGATATGCTGTATAAGAGAATTGTAGAGAAATTCCTTTGCTATTTTTTTAATATTCTCTTTTGATAATGAGGTAAAGAATATATATCTCTTTCCTATATGGACATCTTCAACCTTTATCCCTATTTCTCTTAAACTTTTCTTTACCCACTCTGCCTCAGGGTCCGTTACTCCTGGATTATATCTTATTTCTATCCAAGGATTTTTAGGAGAGTCATTATATACTTGTTCTGTTAGTGGATCTATCAGGAAGTTTTCAATTTTTCCTTTATCTTTTGAAAGTTCTCCCTTGAGATAGTATATTTTATTTATTTTAATTTTTTTAACATGGAATCCTTCGTTTCGGAGGTCCAAAAGAAGATTTTTCTCTTCAGCAGATTCTATCTTTTTTGAAACTTCTATTTTTAAAACCACTATTTATCATACATAAATTCAACTAAAAATCAATAAAAATCGGGGCGAGTGGATTTGAACCACCGACCCCCAGCACCCCAAGCTGGTGCGCTATCCAGGCTGCGCTACGCCCCGATTTTATAAAAATTTAAACAGATTTTTAAAAAAGTCAAGAAAAATTTACAGAGATATAATTTTTAATTTGCCCCTGAAGAATTTCAAAAAGATATTGGATTGGTATCTTGAAAAAAGGTAAATTTATGGGTAAAGGCAAGGGCTTTGGAGTCCTTTATCTCGGGCGCCAAAAACAAAGAGGAGTAGATAAAGTGCGAGGGATTTTATGGAGAAGTTTTAGTACAATACTTTTGAACGGATGGGTAAAGAATAACCCCTCGCGGCCAAATGTTATGGAATTCTACATTTTCTTGACACTAATGTTGTTTTAAAGTATAATTAATACCTATGCCAGAAGACATCATTAAAAAAATAAGAGAAGCAGAAGAAGAGGCAGAAAGAAAAATTAAAAATACAGAAAAAGCTGGAGAAAAAATACTTATAGAACTTGAGGAATGGTTTGAACAGGAGCTGGAAAAACTCAAAGAAGAAGAAATAGAAAAATTAAAAGAAGCAGAAAATAGAGCAAAAGAAAAAGGAAAAGAAATAGAAAGGGAAATTAGATTGAAAACAGAAAGGGAAATTAAAACAATTCAAGAAAAAGTAAAAGGTAAGGAAGAAAAGGTAAAGGAACTCGTCATTAAAAAAATAGAATCTCTGTGGGGATTGCAAGAGTAAAAAAAGTAGCCCTTATTACCCATCAAGTAGAAAAAGATGAACTTTTAAAGAGTTTACAACAGGCAGGTATCCTACATATCTCTAAAATAAAGGAGACAAAAGAAGAAGATTCAACATTAAAAAATAAATTATTGAAGTTACAAAGAATCATAGAGTTTCTTAAACCTTACATTGAAAAAAAGAAAGGATTATCTGGTTTTTTAAAAGGCAAAAAAGAGATATCTCTCTCTGAATTTCTTAATTTACCAAGGGAATTTAATTTTGAAGAAATAAGTGAAAAAATTAATTCTTTCACAGAAAGATTAAAACAACTGGATTCTGAGGAAAAAAATTTACAACAAGAATATGAAATTCTCTTTCCGTGGAAATTTATAAATTATCCTCCAGCAGAACTCTATAAAATGAAAAAAAGTGTTCCTGTATTTTTGAAGGCTGAATTCCCTTCTAAAACCTTTATTTCTGAAGAAATACCTGTGGTAGTTGTAGAGGAAAAAGAAGATCAAGGAAAGTTTTATATACTGCTTTTAGTAGAAAAAGAATATTTTGATATATTTTTAAAAGATTTGAAAAATCTCCCCTGTGAAGTAATCGATCTTTCTAAGATTCTTATTCCTATCCCAGAGCGGGTAAAAGAAATTGAAGAACGATTAACGCGAATAAAAGAGCAAAGGAAAAACATAGAAACAAAAATAAAGCATTTAACTTCTTATTTTGAAAAACTTGAGATATTAATGGACTTTTATGAAAATGATTTACAATTAAAAAAAATAGAACGTTCCATCATTTCAACTAAAACCTCATATTACATAGAAGGATGGATAAAGGTAAAGGATGAGAAAAAACTTCAAGATATAATTTCACGTTTCCCTTATACCACTTATACAGAGATTGCTCCAAAAGAGGATGAAAAACCTCCAGTAGCTTTAGAAAACAAAAAGATATTTAAGCCTTTTGAACTCCTCCTTGAACTTTACGGTACTCCTCTCCCCAATGAATTGGATCCAACTCCCTTCCTTGCCCCCTTTTTCTCTATATTCTTTGGAATATGCCTTACCGATGCAGGTTATGGAATTTTTCTTATATTTTTCATCTTACTTGCAATTTTAAAATTCAAGATAAAAAATAGATTTTTAAACATCCTTTTTGCAGGAGGAATTTTTACAGTAATTGCGGGGGCCCTTACTGGTGGATGGTTTGGAGACCTGTTTGATAAAATAGGTCTTGGATTTCTTGTGGAATTTAAAAAAACCTTCATGTTGTTTGACCCTTTTAAAAATCCAATGCCGTTTCTATTGATTGCTCTTGGATTTGGTTATCTCCAGCTTTTATGGGGTATCGGATTAGAAGTTTATGATTCTCTAAGACATAGAAATTATGGATGCGCATTTTTTGAAAATCTTCCCTGGATTGTATTTTTGGTTTCTATATTATCTATTTTCTTCCTTAAAGAAAAAAGCATTGCTTGGTCATTAATACTGCTTAGTTTATCTGTAATAACAGCACTTTCTTATAGACCTGAAAAGACAAGTTTTATTGAAGGATTTGTATTTTGGTTTTTCTTTTTCTCTTTATTTTTACTGCTCGGAGTAAGATTTAAACTTGTAAAAACAGTTCCTTATTTATACATTAAATATATTTTCTTTCTCAGCTGGATCTTCCTTTTTGTACACTCCTTAGCCAAAACAATAAAGAATAAGTTAAAATCAGGTTATATTTGGATGGTTATATGTACAGTTTTTGTGGCTCTTTATTGTTTAAGAATTTCCCCAAAATTCTCTTTCATTCTTGCAGTTGTCTCAGTTTTACTCTTTGGTGTCTCTACCAGTAAAGGATGGGGAGGAAGAATCGCCTGGGGACTTTACAATGTTTATGGAGCCACCGGATTTTTAGGTATAATACTTTCCTATATAAGGTTAATGGCACTGGGAATGGTAACCGGAGGAATTGCCATGGCAATAAATACAATGGCCTGGATGGTAATAAATATCCCAGTGCTGGGAATAATTCTTGCCTTGATTATCTTAATGATAGGTCATATTTATAACATAGGAATAAATACCTTAGGTGGTGTAGTACATTCTTTAAGATTGCAATATGTTGAATTTTTCCCACGATTTTTCACGGGTGGAGGAGAAAGATTCTCTCCTTTTTCTCTTAGAACAAAAACGGTAAAGATAAAAGAAGTGTAACTTGTTACTTGCTTATCTATCTAAGATTCCACTCTTATTATTGATCTTTGTAACGCTATATCTTGTATATTTTGCTCTAAAGGTAAAAATAAAAAGAGCTGTCCCAGAAATATATCCCATGGTAAGTGTATTGGTATATGCCAAAAATGCAGGAAACACTATAAATCGAAAAATAAAAAACTTACTTGAACAAAACTATCCAAAAGAAAAATACGAAATAATTATTTATGATAACGGCTCTACAGATGAAACAAAAACCATATGTATGAAGTATGCCCAAAAAGGTAAAATAAAGTATCTAAGGGTAGCAGAAAACGAGAAAAATAAAAAACAAAAAAACATATGGATAATAAAGAAAAAACCTTACGACCGTAAAGCTCCTTTACTGGATTTTGCTATTAAGAACTTCTCCAAAGGAGAGATACTTTTAATGAATGACCCTGATGTGATATGCGAGAAAAATTGGATTCTTGATATGGTACAGCCATTCAAGGATGAAAAAGTTGGTGGAGTTGCGGGAACTGTTCATTGTGGTAATTACTACAAAAACTTGATGACAAGGCTAAGAGCTGTTGAAGATGAATGGAACTATGTAGTAACCAGAATGACAGAATCCTCCATTGTTGCTCTCTACGGGGCTAACTATGGATTAAGACGAAAAGCATGGGAGGAAACAGGACATGGGAATAGTTTGATAGAAGATGTAGATATTACACTTCTTCTTCTGGATAAAGGATGGAAAATAGTAGGAATGTCAGCTTCGGGAGTAGAGGAAGAGGTAGAAAATTTAAAACAGTATTGGAGACAAAGAACAAGATGGTATAGGGCAAGATTCTGGGCTGTATTGAAAGGAAAGAATAAATTTGGGAAGATAAAAGCTTTTATACCTTATACCATCCAACCTCTTGCTCTTTTTTCAATGTATTCGGTTTTCATCTCTGTCTTTAAATTTTGGAATCTACTGGACCTTATCCTTTCCTTGCTTCCTCTTTTACTACTCCATACTGCAATGATAATCGGTTTTATAAAAATAAAAACAGGAAAAACATTTATCCCATACATTCCTCTTTATTTAACAGTGGATTCAATACTTTTTGCTTTCACCATTGCATATGTTCATACCTTAGGAAGATTTCAAAAAGAGTTATGGCCCTCCCTCGAAGAAAAGTATTACCATTCAGGGTCCCGCCTTAAAAAATGGTTTTTCTGGTATGAACAGAAAACAAGACGAAAAAACTAACTTAAATTTTTTAAAAGAAGTTCCTTCGCCCTTTGAAAATGTTCGTATAGAGCTTTCTCTGGATTTTCTATATAATCTTTAAGGTCATTCATTCTTTCTATCTCTTCTTTTGTCTTCCCTTCTACCATTCTACATAAAATATCTGCAGCTACAAACATGTAAGGGTCACAATAAGCACACATAAACTTTATTTCTTTGATCCTTTTTTCTTCAATCCTTGCATAGAAAAAAACCTGATCCCGATGCGTTCCTTTTGGACATATCGTACCTTCAATACTCAAGTTGGCATTTTCCAATCTTCCCATTTTTCCTTCTTCTTTATTAGAAAAGAGCTTTTTAAAATAATCTTGGGTAGTTTTTTCCATACTCTATCCTCCCAATGTAGGTATTTCTTTTAATTCCTCAAGAATTCTTTCCAAGGTATGAATAAAAATATCTGCCTCCTCCTTTGTATTGTAAAGATAAAGAGAAACCCTGTAGAGTGTTGGACGAAATCCAGGCCAAATGGAATCAAAATACCTCTCATGTGCATGGTACCATGAGTGTACACAAAATGTTCCCTTTCTTATCATGATATTTGAATATGCATCCAGCTTTTCATCCACATCTAAATCATCATGGGAAATTCGGGTTACAGGTTTCTTTATAAAGAAGGTAACTATGCCTGTTCTTTTTTCCTCAGATGGACCGATTATCTCCACTTCAGGAAAGTTATTTTTTATTTTTCTGGATATGTAAATCTGTAAATTCTTCTCATGTTGTTCTATCCTTTCTAATCCTACAGAAAGAAGATACTCTGCAGCAGCACCTGCACCTATTATTCCTGCATAGTTCTGTAAGCCTGCTTCGTATTTAAATGGAGGTTTAAAGTATTTTGGATGTTTAAAAAGATATGTATCTTCAACAGTTCCTCCACCTACTATAAAGGGACGCATGATATTTTCCTCCTCCAGAATCTCCTTTCTACCATAAAGAACACCCATTCCAGTAGGCCCTCCCATTTTGTGGATTGAAAAGGCTAAAAAATCAATGCCCAGGTCTTGAACATCTACCTTCTTATGAGGAACGCTCTGCGCTCCGTCTACTAAAACAAAAGCCTGAGGATTGTTTTTTTTGATTACCTCCACTATCTCTTTTATAGTCGCATCAGAAATTTCTGCGCCATCAAGATTTGAAATCTGAGGAAAAGCAAATAATCTTATCCTTTTGCCTTCCTCTGCTACCAGTTTTTTTAAATTTTTTATATCAAAGGTATTATCCTCAGCTGACTTCACCACAAGATGCTTTTTTATAATCCCCCTTGCCTCCAATTCCTGCCAAGGGCATAAGTTTGAATTATGTTCTTTATCAGTGGTCACTACTATATCTTCCTTATCCCATCTAATACTTTGAGCTATAATGTTTATCGCCTCTGTAGCATTTTTAGTAAAAATTATTTCCTCGGGAAACCTTGCATTTATCAACTTTCTAATACTTTCTCTGGCCTTATTTACCTCTTCGTCAACCTTTTTTGCAAACCAGTGATGGCTTCTTTCCCCACACGCAGGATAATGATAATAGTAATCATTCATTACCTCTATCACTTGCCTTGGTTTCAAAGTCATACAAGCGTTGTCAAAATATATTGGGGGTTTACCATTTCTCTCTTGTTTCAAAGCAGGAAAATCTTCTCTACAGTCCGCTAAATCCATTCTTCCTCCTTTTTATTCACTATATACTTTTATATCATCTATTCTATAGTAATCATCTGGACCAGATACAAAACCGATCCATCCTTCTTTCTGAATACTCAAAGGATCCTCAGTAGATCCTATACAGGTTCCATCTAAGATAACAACAATAGAATCGGAAATAACGGTTATCCTTAAATCATGCCATTCCTTATCCGAAACAGTAAAAGGGATTTCTGCATCGAAAAGTATTGCTTCAACAGGGCCTGCATAGTTGTCTATCCTTTTTATACTCAACCTATCCGTATGCGAAATTTCTACCAAATATCCTTGAACTTCATTGCATCTTAATCCTATTCTTATATTGCCCTGTGTGGAAAATTCAAATCTCGCTTTTAGTACCAAGGTAAAATCCTGAAAATTTTTATTTAAATAAAGAAGCGCAGGATACACCTCTTCACTTACTCCTGGAGGTGTAATTTCTAAAACTTTAGATTGCTCCTGTACGATGAAATCAAAGCTATCTGTATAAAGACCATTCCAACCTATCTTCCATTCTTCTGTCTGAAAGGTGAATCTTCCTTCTTTATATGTCTCAAAATCTTCTTCATACAGTAAACCGCTGGGAGGTTCTTCACATCCAACAACTATTAAAAGAAACCATAACATTATACACAACCTTTTCATAAAAAAGTTTATTTAAATATCTCTAATTGTCAAATATTTAAAAAATTAATTGACTTTTAAGCTTTGTATGATAAAATAGAACACAAAAGGAGGTGTTTATGAAAAAATTGATATTACTAATTCCTTTTTTTATTTTTGCAAATTCTTTTACATTTAACCCTGAAGAACCTATCCAAGGACAAATATTCTCTGTTTCTTTTATCCCTGAATTTATAGAACCTACAGCCTTAAAAGGAATATTTGTTGTAGAAAAAAAGGATACCACAGAAGTGAAATTATTAACACCTTTCATAAAAAATGAAAGGGTGGAGTTTAAAATAAAAATTCCCAAGGATGCAGAACTTCTTGAGTTTAAATTTGAAGATAACAATGGAAATGCTATTGACGATAGTGGTACTTACTTTGTTAAAGTAATAACAGATACTCTTTCTAAGCCAGTATGGAATACCTATTACAGGTGGGCGAGAACCTATCTTAGATTTACAAAATACGATATTGAAAAGGTAAAAAATCTTCTAAAAGCAGAAATAAATTTTCACCCCTCTAACTGGTTTGCAACAGATCTACTATGGCAGATTGAAATCAAACAAGACTCCACAAAACTTCCATATGTACGATACTTAGTGGATAGTTTGCTTCATGAGGCAAAGGATTCAATAGAAATGCTTTATTTTGTGATTTTAAAAGCATCGGCAGATTATCTTAGATGGCCTGAACTTGCAGACAGCATGCTTACATTATGTGCAGAGAAATATCCTGCAAGTAAGTATTGGCTTAACTCCTCCATTGTAAAACCTATTATTCAATATCTCCATGAAGTACCTCAAAGAGAAAAGAAGTTTGAAGAAAACATCTTTCCTATGTTAAAAGGAGATGGTAAAGAGTCTGCATACTACATTCTTTTTGTACTCTCTTTAATGAATCTTGATAAGGAAAAAGCAGAAATAATTGCCAAAACATACACAAGGGAATTCCCCAATTCAAAATATGCTCCTGCAATGCTTTTAGTATTCACAAATTATGCCTATCCTACAAGAGATTCTTCCTGGCTTGAAGAAGTTGAAAAAATCTACACAAAGTACCCAGAAAATGAACAAGTAGTGTACAGTCTTGCAAGCTATTATAGAGAAATTAATGAAGAGAAAGCCTATAAGTTTTATAAAAAACTTCTTGAAATAAGAAGAACTCCTTATTATATCAAAGAGTTTATCCGATTTCTTGCAGATAAAAAAAGATACAGAAAAGAGTTTGAGAAATTGATAGATGAATTGGAAGATTCACTTAATATAGATTTTTACAGAAAGAAACTGTGGTGGTTGAATTTTGAAGAAAGGAAGAGAGAACAAATCAAAGATTATGCTGATATATACTGCATAAAAGCAATAGCAGAGTCTTCCAGGAAAAATTATGAAAAAGCAAAGGAACTCATTTACAAAGCAGATAGTATGTTAAAAGCCATCCATGTTTATGATAAATCGGTATTCTATTGCATGAAAAAAGTAGCAGAAAAAACCAAGGATATTGAAATGGAAAAAAGAGCCTTACTTGGAATCCTTTTTGAAGAAAGAACTAATAAAGGGATAATTACACGATTAAAAGAAATCTACAAAAAAGAGCATAACATTACAGAAGAATTTGACAACTTCCTTGACAAAAAGATAAAGGAATTTCTCTTGGACTACAGATTACACCAACCCGCGCCTATTTTCTCTACTAAGGATATTAACGGTGAAACAATAGATCTATCCAAACTAAAGGGTAAAATAGTGGTTATAAATTTTTGGGCTACCTGGTGTGGTCCTTGCAGAAGAGAAATACCGGATCTAAACAGCCTTGTGGAAAGATTTAAAAATGACTCTGAAGTAGTTTTCCTTGCAATTAGTGGAGAAGAAAAGAATAAAATAGTTAAGTTTATAGAGAAAAATCCATTTAATTACAGATTAATATACGATGCGGATAATATTTTAAAAATGTATTCTATACAAAGTATACCAACTCATATAATTATAGATAAAAAAGGGTACATACAGTTTAAAATTGTGGGGGCCACTCCTGGAATTGAGGAGATGCTGGAAGACTGGATAAAAGCACTAAAATAGCTCAACCAGTCTTTTATAAGACCAAATAGCTTTATCCACAGGTCTTACTTCCACGATGAGATAGGGATCTATATCCTTGATAAACTCCCTATAAAAATTAAAGTCTATGCTTCCTTCTCCTAAGGGTAAATGTTCATCAGCATTTCCTCTGTTATCATGTACATGAACATTGATTATTCTATTTTTCATCTTCTCAAAAAAAGAAAACTCTTCTTCCTTCAATTCGGTTGGTACAGATTCTAAATGTCCTATGTCCATTGTAAATTTTATATTTTCTGTCTGCAAAAGTATAGCTCTCAAATCTCTCCTATGAAACCCTCCAGCATTTTCAATAGCAATAGGATAATCCTTTGCAATTTCATCCAAAATTTTTATCCTTTCTTCAAAGAGTTCTTCAAAAAAAGAAGAAAATATGTCGGCAGTGCATCTTTTTTCACCACAAAAAGCAAGAGAAACTGGAAAACCTACATGCATAGTGTATGCCCTTATACCTCTGTCCTTTGAAAGCAATTCTAAAAGCCATGAGATATAACTTTTGAAAACCCCACGTTCTAAAAAAAACAAAGAAAATCCCTCAGGTAAATGAAAAAGAAGGTTAAAATCCCTATCAGGGAGAGTATAATTACCATTTTCAACAGCCTTTAAAAAATAGGGATTATTGAGATTGAGCTCCAGTGTTGTAATTTTATTTTTAAATGCAAATTCAATTGCTTCATTTATTCTATCAAAACCTTCAAGAATTTGTATTCCTTTCTTATTAACCTCTCTTATTATCTTTCCTCCCTTATTTCATATCCATAACCAAGCCGTATTAACCTTCTTATATTTTCAAGATTCGTGACAACCGCAAGTATTAACAAGGTAGGTATAATTAAGTTAAACAGAGCACCAAGAAATATTATAAATATCCTCATATCTCTACCGAATCTGAGGATACCCTCTCTCTCTATTATTTTATCATACCATACCGCTGTATAACTATTTAAAAAAGACCCCATCATGGTGAAAAATCCAAGTATCCATACCCATTCCTGTGCTGTATGTAACCATGCTGCTCTGGTAAGACCAAGAATCATCAAACCATCTGCAACCCTATCAAGAACTCGGTCAAACCACTCCCCAAATTTGGAGATACTAAGTTTTAATCTCGCTATTTCTCCATCGCATCCATCTATTATAGAAGATAGTTGAGCAAGAATCCCTCCCGCGATTATCTTGATATATTCTCCAGTAAAAAAACACACAGATGCTATTACAGCGATTAAGAAACTTAAGAAGGTAACCTGATTGGGTGTTATCTTCGTTTTTGCAAGGAAGGTAGATATTTTTAGAGATACAGGTCTGTTGATAAAACGTGCAATAGGACCATCTGTAGGTTTAGAAAGATTCTTTACAAGAATTTTCTCTGCTTTTTCAAGAGCTACTTCATCATCTACATCTACCCAGAAATGTCCTGTAACATCCATGGCGTCCAGTAATCCTCTTTCTGCAAGAATTTGATTTGCAGCAGAAAGTGTGTAACTTCCCCTTTTTATACTCTCCTTTAATGCATCAAATATCACAGGAGTACATAGAAAAACTCCTGTATCTATTCCATTATACTTTCTCAAATGTTTCCCTATCTTTTTTATCTTACCATCTTCTATCCATACCTTTGTAGCATCATCCAAGGTAAAATACCAACCATTTAAGTTTCTATCCACACACAGTACACAGTGATTCTCTTTAACTCCTCTTTTTATTAACTCCTTTAAAGTTGTATGGTCAAAGAGATGGTCAGACATTAAAAGCACAAATTGCTTTTCATTTTTTAAAACTTTTTCTGCCTTTAATACAGAAATTCCATTTTCTTTTTCCCATTCATCATTATACACATATTGAATCCTCACTCCATATTTTTTACCATCACCTAATTTTTGTTTTATTTCATCTCCTCTATAACCAATCACTACCACAAATTCCTTTATGCCAGCTCTTTTAGCTCTATAAATTATCCTTTCAATTAAAGGAACTCCAAAAATAAGAGCGAGTGGCTTAGGAGCAAACTTTGATCTTAACCTTCTTCCCCGTCCAGCAGCAATGATTAAAGCCCTCACTTTATCACCTCCTTTCTGTAAAATTATACGCAGAAATCAAAAAGAATCAATTTGTCGTAAGAGGTGTTTTCTTGACTTTCACAGAAATTTTCTTAAAATGATGAAAAATAGGAGGAGAAATGAAAAAAATTGTAAAAACTATCATACTGTTCATCTCTTTATTATTCATTTTTGACTGTAAAAAAGAACTAAAACTTCCTGAAAATATTAAAGGGGAATTGGCATTTGTAAGTGATGAAGACGGCAATAGAGACATATATATAATGAAACTCCCAGAAAGAACTATAAAACAAATAACTTTTACACAAAATACACCTACAAACTCTCAAGTTGAAAACATGTTTATCAGTTGGTCTGTTGACAACAAAATAGCCTTTACATCAACCAGGGATGGAAACAATGAAATCTATATCATAAATGCAGATGGCACTGGAGAAAAAAGACTAACCAACAACAACTACTTTGACGGATATCCAACTTTTTCTCCGGATGGGAAAAAAATAGCCTTCTCTTCCGCTCCTGAAGGTAAAAAAGATATTTTCATTCTTGATTTAACCACAGGCAAAGTAAAAAGACTTACAAAAACCTTAGGAGATGAAATTACTTTAAAATGGTCACCGGATGGTAAGAAAATAGCTTATGCTGCTTACGTAAAAGGTAAGGCTCAGATATTTGTATACGACTTTAAAACCAAAAAAATAACACAACTCACCCATAATGATGCAGACAATGTAAATCCCGCATGGACTCCAGATTCAAAGAAGATTCTTTTTTCTTCAAATAGAACAGGAGACTTTGACATATATATTATGAATGCTGATGGTTCGGATCAAAAACCTCTAATAACATCTCCTGAAAATGATGGAATGCCATCGGTATCCAGCGATGGGAAATGGATAGCTTTTCAGTCTTATAGGGACGGAAACTTTGAAATATATATTGCCTCTATGGACGGAAAGAAAATATATAGAGTGACAAATTCTAAATTTTATGAGAGAAATCCTGTATGGAAACCATTAAAATAGCAAAAACTCAATAATGATTTTTATCATATTTACAGGATTTGTATCTTCTCTTTCTTTTTCTTCTACCTTTATAAACGGAAGTGGAATATATCTTACTCAGATAAATCATGAACCTTTTAACTCATCTCCTTATTTTTATAGAATAAGCATTCGTACTGTTATAAAAGAAGTCCCGGTCAATTTGGGAATCTTATGTGAAAAAGAAGACAAAAGTAACATTCCCGCTGTATTTTTATCTCTCAAAAGGTCATTTAAAGGTGTACCAGTGACTTTGGATTTAGTTCTACCTTCTGGATTTTTCACAAATAAGTTTATGGCATCCTATTTTTTACTAGCTCATATAGCACTATGTTTACATTTGGAAAAAAATTTTTTAAAAGGATTTTCGGTTGGCATAAATACAGGAATAGGATACGCTATGTATAAAGTTACACATGACATTGTTGAGGAGCAAAAATGGAAAAGTAATTTTGAAGGGATGGGAAGCATATATTCTACAATGAAGCTTCTCAAAATAAAAAAACGTGATGTAATATTCTATCAATCTTTTAATATTTTTACTCCATTTCTTTTCTTTTTTGGAATATGTATTCATTGATACTTTTTATTGTTTCTTCTTATGAAGAAACGATAGGATTCCCTTTTTTAAAAATAGGTATAGGTGCAAGACCAGTAGCTATGGGAGAGGCATTCACTGCAGTAGCAGATGACCCTCAAGCCTTATTCTACAATCCAGGAGGATTAGGAAGTATAAAAAGATATGGTATATCTTTGACCACAATGAACGTTTTCTGGATAGGCAATTATACCTCTGCAGCTGGTATTATAGGGATAGGAAGATACATAGGCATAGGTATATTTGCAGGATTGCTTTCCGCAGAAGATATGTTAAGAAATAAAACAGGAGAAGAGTTAGGAAAGTTTTCCTATTACGACTCCTATGTGGGAGTAGGGACAGGATGTAGAATATCCAAAAAACTATCTATAGGAGGAAATGCAAGGTTTGTGTATTCAAAGATATATACATATTCTGCAACCTCTTTAACAATGGATTTAGGTGCTCTTTATATTTTTAATAAATTTGTGTCATTTGGAGCCTCTTTAAGGAACCTTGGGACCCCCAGAATTTTCATTAAAACCCCTGAATTTCCTCCCTTAGTCTTAACAAATGGAATTGCATTCAAATTTTCCTTAGGGAAAAATTACTTATTACTTTCTGCAGACATTGGCATAAACAACGAAGGAAAGTTAAATATAGGTACAGGATTTGAGCTGAGAATAGCTCCCTTATACCCTGATGAAACATCGCTATCTCTTACAGAAGAAGTTTATGGTGTTCTTATAAGAGGTGGATATAAAACAGGAATAGGTGAAGGAGCAGGTGCAGGATTCAGTTTTGGAATGGGAGTGGAATATTATATGGAAGAAAACCTAACTCTCGTAATAGACGGGGTATCTCTGTACCATGGGGTTCTCGGAACCACTGAGAGAGTTTCCTTTTCACTACTCTATGAGCCCACAACAAAGAAGAAAAGGCAATATCGTAGTTACCCGCCGCATTCCAAATAAAAAATCCTTTACTTCCTGCATCTAAAGCACCAAGAATCTGATAGAAAATGTAGTCTGGAGTAAAAAATGGTGTTTTATAATTAAACCCTTGAATGTATGCAACTACTTTAGCACCTGTATTTTTTAATCTTTTACGAGCGCGAATTATGCTCTCATAGTATAAAAGATAACTTCTTACAGGTTCTCCATATTCAGCAAAATCATATGGAGAAAAATGAGATGGATATAGCATTGGACACACGTAATCCACGTATTTCCCCATATTCTCTATGTTTTGACCTTCTCCTACAAGGACCCTCCAAGTTGCATAACCAAACACATCTACTGAAAGGGGAAGTTTTGTATTTTTTCTTATATAGCGCACAAATGCGGTTATTGCTTCCTCTCGTTTACCCCATACTCCATAAAATAAACATCTTGAAATATCTCCATCCGTTGGGAATCTCACATAGTCAAGTTGTATTTCATCAAAACCAAGCTCCTCAACTTCTTTTATTATGGAAAGTATATAATCCCATACCTTCTTATTATAAGGGTTTAACCACGAAATCTTTTTATAATCTTCCCACAGTTCTTTTGTATACTTATCCCTTATTCCAAAATTACCCCATTGGGATGCATAATCATCTTTAAAGCATACTATTCTTGCAATTACTTTTTTTATTCCATGAACCTTGAGTGAATCTATCAATTCTTTTACATCAAAAATCACAGAAACTGCTCCTGTGGATAATGCTATTTTATTTCGAGTATAAAATCTTATCTTCCCTCTATCGTCTTTCATATCTACTACTACTGCATTTAGCAATCCTTTTTCTCCTAATTCCTTTATTTTTTTTAAAAGAGCCTTATTCTTTGCAGAGTAAGGTGTAAGATATATACCTCTATAGAAAAAATCATTGCATATTATAAGAACGATCAATGAAAGAGAAACTATATGCCTTTTAAAATATGTCTATCAGTTTTTTCAAACTCTATCCTTGTACTATCTCTGTGGATATGCAGAAATCTGTGATATTCGCATTCTACTGTGGGGGCGTTATCTGCTTTAAAATACTCTTCTCTTGTAGATGGGCAATAAGGTGAAGCAAGTTGTCCGGTAAGAGTGCATATTTTTTTCATTACAATACCCTCAGGCATTGGAAAATCAGTGACAGGCCTGTTTTCAGTTGCTTTTTTCATAAACTCTGCCCATATTGGAGCAGCACAGGATCCTCCTGATGCTCCGCGATATATTGTCCTTTTTTCGTCAAAACCAACCCAAACCGCACACGTAATCTCAGGAGTAAATCCAACAAACCATGCATCGGTGTAATCATCTGTTGTACCTGTTTTACCTGCGGCAGGTCTTTTGAAACCTCTTCTTCTTATAATAGTAGCAGTAGCTCCCGGCATATCAAGGACGCTTCTCATCATACTGGTTACAAGAAACGCAGTTTGGGGGGATATTACTTCTTCACCTTCTTCAGGTAGATTTTCTTCTATAATTCTTCCTTCTCTATCAACTATCTTTCTTATAAGAATGGGCTTTAATCTTCTTCCCATTCTTGGAAGAGTAGCAAAAGCAACTGCCATCTCAAAAGGAGTTACTTCTCCCGTACCTATTCCCACAGAAAGTACTGGAGGTAGTGGTGATTTTATACCCATCTTGTGGGCATACTCTATAACAAGCTCAGGGCCAAGATATTTGGTGAGTTTTAAAGCAATCAAGTTTCTGGATAGGGCAAGTCCTTCTCTAAGAGTCATAGGACCCATAAACTTATGATCCCAGTTGGCAGGAGCATATCTTCTTCCAGCCACGGTTATTATCATTGGTGCATCTACCTCAACATCTGCAGGAGTGAATCCATTGTCTATTGCTGCAGTGAATACAAAAACCTTAAACGCAGAACCAGGCTGTCTTCTTGCCTGCATTGCCCTATCAAAGGAACTATGTTTAAACTCCCTTCCACCTACAAGGGCAAGTACATAACCTGTTCTATTATCTATTGCTACCAAGGCTGCTTGAAGATAAGGAGGAGGTTTTGTAGAGTCTGCATATTCAAGAGTATCAAAATCACTTTTCTTAGGCTGTATATTATGTTTCTCCTCAAGAGTTCTTAGATAATTTTCCACCGCCTCATTGGCTGCTCTCTGTAAGTCTATATCTACTGTGGTGTATACATAAACTCCTTGTTTGTAAATAAAATCGCTGCCGTATTTCTTTTCAAGATACCTCCTTACTTCCTCCACAAAATAGGCTGCATCATTTTCTTTTATTCTTCTGGGAACAATACCCAGAGGTGAAGATATGGCCTTTTTATACTCCTCTTCTGTAATTTCACCTATTTCATAAAGTTTTCTTATAAAAAGATTTCTTCTTTTCAAAGCCCTTTCTGGATGATAGTAAGGATTATAAACCTCAGGAGCCTTTGGCAAAGCAGCCAGTAAAGCACATTCTGCTATGTTTAATTCATATACATGCTTGTTAAAATAGGTTTGGGCCGCTGCTTCAACTCCATAGGCCCCATGTCCAAAATAAACTTGGTTGAGATACATTTCTAAGATCTCTTTTTTAGAATACATTCTTTCAAGTCTCACTGCAAGTAAGGCTTCCTTAAGTTTTCTTATAAGAGTCCTTCTTTGAGTTAAAAACATATTTCTGGCAAGTTGTTGAGTAAGAGTACTTCCTCCTTGAACTATCCTTCCTGCAAGAATGTTTTTCACAAAAGCTCTTAAAAGATCGGGGAGACTAAGTCCCCAGTGTTTATAAAACCTCTTATCTTCCACAGCAATCAATCCCTTCACCAGATACCGAGGTATACTTTCAAGTGGAACTGGTTCTCTTCTTTCCTCAAAAAATTCATAGATGAGTCTATCTTTAATATCAAAGACCTTTGTAGTTAAAGGAGGTTTATAGTCAAGCAAAGATTCAGGTGCAGGAAGATCTTGTTCAAGGTATCTAATCACTGCCACAGAAATTCCCGCTACAAATGCATAGAAGAAAAGAGGAGAAATAATGAAGAAAAAGAGAAGTTTTTTAACCATTTAACATAAAAGGGGGAGAGTAGAACTCTCCCCCCTTTTTTAAGTTTTTAATTTTACTCAACAAGAAGCACCTTGTAAGTCCTAACAGCCTTCTCTGATCTAAATCTCACAAAGTAAATTCCAGCAGGAACTTTGTAACCACTCTGAGTATAACCATTCCATTTTATCTGTATCTTACCTGATGCATAACCACTGTAAAGCTTTGTAACTTTTCTTCCCGAAGAATCAAAAATTTCAACGTCAAGGTATGTGTTCTTAGGAGTAAACACGTCGAAAACGATATATTTGATGGATGGATTTGTATATTCAACTGTGAAGGGAGCATTCACCACTACGTCCTCTTCTATACCTGTTTCAAAATTTGTGCGATCGTAAAGTTCTTTGGCTGCTGCTGCGTTATTCTTTATATCGTTTAAATCATCTCCACCTACAAAAGCAAAGGCAACAATCACACT
Source organism: uncultured bacterium (assembly GCA_964417925.1). Lineage (GTDB taxonomy): Bacteria > Hydrothermota > Tepidihabitantia > B3-TA06 > CAYQJV01 > CAYQJV01. The sequence goes on from CAYQJV010000001.1 coordinate 37,724, forward strand.
ATCTCCAGGAGATATATCAAATGGTCCAGTAGAAACTACTACCGACCAATCAGTAGATTTTTCTGACTCAGATACCGAAATATCCCCTTTCAAGAACTTGAAAAGGGTAGTATCGTGCCATACATTATTTGTTCCTTGATATACATAAACAGGATTTTCAAGCAAAGAAAGATTTCTGTACTCTGGTGCAAGCACACAAACACCCACATAAGGAGTGTTTGTACCTGTTATGGTCATGTATGCAAGTCTTGTATCTTCATCAACTCCACCTTCATTACTTCCAGCATCTTGCATATCGAAGTCTGCTATTATTCCTGCGTATAACCCATCTATAGTGTTGCTACCTTTATTAAAGATTTTATACCGTAAAATCACAAAATCTTCATATTCAGGAGAAGACCAAGCATATCCATACTGTTCAACCCATAATCCCTTGGGAGAAGGATGTCCTGCATCATTGAAAATAGCTTTTGAATCTTGATCCGAAATTTTACGCATGAACACCACCCTTCCATCTGGAACATCTGTAACCTCCCAATCTCTATTTCCTGCATTATTTGGAGTATTAGGATAGAATCTATCACAAACATAATCTTCTGAGTTGCCTGCTGCAAAAGACGCGTGGTACAGCCAGTTTTGACCTGTCTTTGGATACTTAAATCCCTGTCCTTTTTCGTTTATATCAAGAAATCCTATGGAGCCGTGTTGGGTTACCGTAAGTAATACATTACCTATGTTATGATCCGCATACTCCATCCTCGGTATTCCAATCATTACCTTAAACTTCATTACCGTAGAAAAGTTGGATGCTTCTATCTTCATTTCAAAATCAACCCAGGTTGCCTCAGGAGTAGACTCAGAAGCCTCAACCACAAAACCATCTCCTACAGAGGTACCGCCTGAAGGTATATCACCATATTGTGCATCAGCATCCTCTATTAATACACAAGAAGCTGAAGATGATATCGTAGCATTTACATCTTCGAGATCCACATCACCAAGATTTTTCAATTTTACCTTTAATCTCACCTTTTCACCAGGGTCCCAGTTTCCATCAGGATTAAACTCTTCTGAATCATCAATAATTATATCTTCAATCACTACTGATTTCATTCCTTCATCCGATAGTCCTCCAGTCACTACAAGAGCAAATGGCTGAGGACCAAAAGGAACATTCTGAGCCTTCACTACTATTTTCCAAGTACCTATTTCTGGTGCACTTATAAAGACATTTTCTACAGGATTTTTTGAATCAGGTTCTCCTCCCGTGACAGATTCATTATCTTCAAACACATTTCCCAAATAAACATTATTTGATGGAGATATTACTTCAAGATCCAAATCATTCACAAGGGCAGGAGATGCATACTCAACTGCAGGATAATCTGTCCATACCAGTGTTACTCTGAAAGGTTCAGTACCATCTACAACTTCAATCTCTGCTGAAAAAGCATATCCAGTTCTCAAACCCTCCTTGAAATCCACTACTTTTAATTTTCTTTTATCTCCAGAGAAATAAAGTACGTTGTCCAGTTTCGGTCTTCCCCATCCTCCTTTTTCATCGGGAATGGAGATCCCTGATACATCAAGTTCCACAGAGTTAATGAGCATTGCCTTTAAAAGAGCAGCGGACGGGATAAAAGAGTTTGAAAGGGTTTTGCTCCCTGAAGGATAGTATCCATCTGTAAAGTACTGTCTTATTAATAACGCATTACCCGCAGCCACAGGACATGCCATGGAAGTACCCTCTCCATTGGTATATCCATTATCATTTCCTCCATAAGCTGACATTACAACTCCTGGCACCACTATATCGGGTTTTATCCTTCCATCCCAAGTAGGCCCTTTTGTAGTAAAGCTTGCCAAAGTAGTGGCAGCACTTCCATTAAGAGTAGCTCCCACTGCCACCACATTTTTTGCATTTGCCGGACTTCCTGTATATGGATTTGGAGGATTGTTCCCTGCTGCAAACATCACCAGATAATCAGGATAGTCCCACATTGTCATATCTGCTTCCATGCAGTCATGGTCATAAGCTCGTGTTGTTTGTTTTCCCCAAGAGTTTGAAATTACTCTTGCTCCGCCTGCAGAATTACCTTTATATGCAATAGAAAGGCTATACTCAAGACTTACAGCATGAATTATCCCACCTGGATGACTTGCAGAACCTCCATCAAGAAAATAGAGCTTAGCTTCAGGAGCCATTCCATCATAAACACTACTACCTCCTACTGGGTCATCACAACCAAGTACAGTGCAGGAAGTGTGGGTACCATGATAGAACCCATAGTACGGTTCATCACCAAATGTAATTATCCCTTCAGGATCATAAGCAGGTTTTTGATATGCAATTATTTTTCTATGATTGGGATAATCACCGAAATCATCTATAGGTACTGAAGGATCTCTAAACATATCATGAGAGGTTCTCACCCCAGAATCCAACACTGCACCTATCTGACCTTCTCCTTTTATTCCCATATCCCATACCTTTCTGTTATTTTCCTCCCAAGTTTGCACTACCCATTGCGCTTGGTTATTAAACAATCTGGGCATATGAAACTCTTCAACCCATCTTACTGCCTTTTCTTTTACTATTTCTCTAATTGCATTAGCAGGTAATTCAACTTTCAAAAGGTGATTCCATTTAGAATGGAATTTTTCTTTTATTACACCTCCATACTGCTTTACCTTTTCAATCACAGGTTCTATATCCATATCAGGATATCCCACAATGATGAATGTATCCATAGAGGAGGAAGTTACATTCAATGCATGGGGAAACTTATAATAAGGATGGTATACTCCCACCCAGTTAACAAATGGCTGTGTTTTTATTTTTACAATATCAGTCTTTTTAGCATGCACCAGATATGCATAGTTAGGAATATAAAAATATATCTTAACTCCCATAGATTCAAGAAAAGAAGCATACTCACTGTAGATTGGCCCCTTAAACTGTACTATGTATACTCCATCTTTTCCCTCATAATCATCAACTCTTAAATCTTCAGGTATGTTAGGTTCACCATACCTGGTATCAAACTGTATTCCGCATCCAAGACTTATGTATGTGGCATTATTGTAAACACGTGGAACAAACTGTCCAATCTCACCTTTTATGAAGTGTTGATTATACCCAAAAACGAATGTTATTATTCCTATGATACAAATGAACATCTTTTTCCACATGTTACCTCCTTTTCTACTGGATTTTTACACAACAGTTTTTTATAACTTTTCACCTCCTTTCATATATGTTTACAAATTTAACAAGCCTTCTTTCCTCTCCTTTCTCCATTTGAATGAAATATACTCCTGCGGCAAGGAAAATTGATTTTACATCTTCCCTATTTTTCAGTTTTCTCACAATTCTTCCATTTGACGTATATATCTTAACACAATCATAATATTCCATAGCCTTCCGCAGAACATCATTTATCTTGCCCACGGAACTAAATATTATGCCTTTCTCTTCATATTGGTATGCAACCTCCTTTATTCCTGTAGAAATGGGTAACCCAAACTTAATTGTTATCAAATATTCTCCATACTCATAAAGGTCTACAGAAAACTCTACCCTCTCTCCTTTAGCCAGTGAGCTTTTTGCCTTTACCAAGAATCCCTCAATGGCTTTACCTTCAGAAAAGGGAGGCACATTCTCAAAATAAGAGATTGAATCTTTTACAATAACCTTTCCATCCTCACTTTTCAATACACCTAATAATGCATATACCTTATCAGGTGCAGAGTTTTTAATCAATAGATTGAGTATCGCTGTTTCCCCGGGATCAAGCAATCCATTTTGATTTCCTCCTTCTAAGGTATCTGCTATTTCATAAGAATAATAGGTTATCTCTCCTTTTAAAGGAAATTTTATATCTCCGGTCACCACCACAGCATATGGTTGAGGACCAAAAGGAATGTTTTTACCTACTATCTTTACTATCCATGCACCTTCCTCAGGAATCTCTATCCATACCAATTCCTCCACGTTGATCTCATCCCTTACCCCACCCTCAACAGAATATCCATTTTCAAAGTTATTACCGTAATAGACCTTTCCCGAAGGAGAGATAACTTCAAGGTCTAAGTCATTAACGAGCTGTTTTGAGGAAGAAAGTTCTGCGGGATAATCAGTCCAAACAAGTACTATTTTTAAAGGTAAACCAGAAGATACTTCCACTGTAAAACTTTTTTCTTCATCGGTCTCTATACCTATGGTATCGTCTATTAAATAAAGTTTCCGCATATCCTCTGGGAAATAGAGCACGCTGTCAAGACATACCCTACCCCATCCACCTTTATTTGATGGCATAGAATACGAAGATGAAAGATGAACTGTAGAAGCCATTACCATTGCTTTCAATAAAGCAGCAGAAGGAATAATCCGTTCTTCCTCATCGGGTACTCCACCTGGATAGTACCCATCTTTTAGATATTGATAAATCAATGCCGTAGCTCCTGCAACAGCAGGACATGACATACTGGTGCCAGACATTGAGTAATAATTCTCAGGACCTCCACCATAGGCTGAGATCAATACACCAGGAGCAACAACTGTGGGTTTTATTCTACCGTCATTGGTAGGACCAGGATCTGAAAACCCAGTAACCCTATCCGCACCACCACCATTAAAAGTAGCTCCCACTGTAATAATATCTTTAGCGGTTCCAGGAGGAGTAACCCTATAATCATCATTTCCTGCAGAAAAAAGAATAAGAAAATCTTTATGATTCCACATAAATTGATCGGTCTGATAACACTCAATATTGTATCCCCCTTCATATGCATTCCATCCCCAACTGTTGGAACTTAAAATTGCCCTTCCTGCTTCATTTCCTTCATAAGGCATTATATACATGTCATTAAGATCATCCGGAGGATAAACACTATAACCTCCTGCACCTATGTCAACAAAATATATTTTTGCATCTTTTGCCATTCCATCATATGGAGCACTACCATCTACATATTCATCATTGCCTGCTACAGTACACGCAGTATGCGTTCCATGATAATAGGCACTTGATGCATCTCCAAAGGATGCTAAGGAAGATCCAGGTTTATATGCAATTATTTTTCTATGTTCAGGATAATCCCCCCAGTTCTCTATAGGATGTTCAGGATCTCTAAACATATTGTGATCTGTGTATATACCTGAATCAGAGGTACTTACGATAACCCCTTTACCTGTTATGCCTTTCTCCCATATTCTTCGGTTATCTTCTTCCCAGGTCTGCACCACCCATTGACATCGATTGTTAAATAACACATGCTCTCTACATGGTTCAATCCATCTTATCCATTTAATCCTCGCTATCTTGTGTATATCTTCTCCATCTCCCTTAATTACAATAATCTTGTTCCATTGATTTATCGAAACCCTTAAAATTTCAAAACCTTTCTCTTGAAGAAAAGGAAGCACTTCATCTACCACTGCCTCTTCAAAAAGAAGAACCTTGAAACTATCCACTACCGGTTTTATAATCTCGTGGTTATACTTCATTCTGCCTTCATAGGGAACGACCCCTGAAATATCCATATCCTTTAGAATCTCAGAAGTAATCTTTCCATATACCAAGAAAGCGTTGTCTGGTATGTATCCTTTTACCTTTAATCCCTTGCTCTCCATTAGATTACGTGTATTTTTAAAAACTCCTTTCACCTCAACAATGTAGTAATTTTCTTCATAAGTTATTTCAAATCTTCCAGTTATGGAAAGGTCTCCATTAAGGAGATGGAGAATAGAAAATAAAAAAAAGATGTTATTCATTTATACTCCTTTGTTTTTATTTTGGATAAAGCTTCATTGCTTCAAACCACCGCTGGAGTAACTCTTTTCTTTTTTTACTATCTTCTGGAAGGTTTAAAGGCCTTCCTCTTGCATCAATAATTATCCCCACCACACCTCCTTCCACTTCTGTTTCTAATTTTTTTCCATTTCCTGCTCCAACATCAAATCCTTTTTCAGGGATAATGAGTGCTTTTGCCTTTTTACCTACCTCCAATGGAATAACCTCTATATCTCCGAACCTAACCTCCTTTTCAATTTTTTTACCATCCACGAAAATTTCAACCTTCACACATTTTGCCCCCTCCTTCGCAATCCCCTTTGGAGAAATACTTGTACCAAGGTGTATCAAGCAATCTTTTTCAAAAACCTCCATTGCAGCCTTTTCGTGAACCGTAGAAAGAACACCAAGATGTGGCATCATAAATATACTATCCACTGCAAGTCTTGTAACTCCTTCAGGCTGAAAGGCATCAAGCATCATCATTGCAGCTTGGGCTCTGCGTGGTGCATGAGAAAGTATACCTCCTGAGCCTACTATAAGAGAAAGAGACATCATATTAACAAGAGTTTCTCCTGTCATGGTTTGAGCAAAGGCTTCTGAAATTGTTCTTTCTACTTGAACTCCTTTTAACCCCACAGCCATTGTTTTATGCTGTTCAAGTGCAAGTCTTAAAGCCTCCCTTGCCACTGCATGCTCTATTTTCAAATCCTCAATGGTTGCAGGAATGGTAGTGGGTCTTATCATTTTGTTTCTTATCCTATTTCTTAAAACTTTTTCATCAATGTCAAAAGGAAGCCACCGTATTATATTTTCGGTACCCGCTTCTACCAACACATTTGATATACTATAGGACATCCCAAGATTTGCACTTACAGTTCTGTTAAACACTCTATCCCCTTCATACTCAAAAACAGAAAATACATCAGTAGTTGCCCCTCCTATATCAACTCCTATTACATCTATCTCCTGTTTCTTCCCTATTCTTTCTATTAACAATCCTACAGCACCAGGGGTAGGCATTATAGGAACATCTGTCCAAGACATTAATTTTTTGTACCCAGGAGCATGCGCCATTACATGCTCCATAAAAAGTTCGTGTATCTTATCCCTTGCAGGTTTTAAATTTTCTCTTTCCAAAACAGGTCTTATGTTATCAACTATGGAAAGCGCTGTAACATCTCCTAAAATTCTCCTTATATGCTCTCTTGCATCTTTATTACCTGCATATATTACAGGTAATCTATACCCTACTCCAAATCTTGGCCTGGGATCTGCTGCTCTTATAAGTTCAGCAAGTTCCACTACATGGGATATGGTACCACCGTCCACTCCTCCTGAAAGAAGAATCATATCAGGCCTGAGATGCCTTATTCTTTCTATTTTTTGGTGAGGCAACCTCCCGTCGTTGGAAGCAATAACATCCATCACTATGGCTCCTGCTCCAAGAGCTGCTCTTGCTGCACTTTCTGCTGTCATGGTCATTACAACTCCTGCTACCATCATTTGCAGTCCACCGCCTGCAGAGGAAGTTGATATGTATATATCCACCCCTTTCTTTGAAGACTTCCTTGGTTTTATTATTTTTTCTCCATCCAAAATTTCTTTACCTGTAAGTTCCTCTACCTCTCTTATAGCATTTAAAACTCCTCTGGTAACATCCTCAAAAGGAGCCTCCACAGTGGTAGGGGCTTCCCCTCTTACAACCAATCTATACTCATCTCCCTTTTTTTCTATAAGAATTGCTTTTGTAGTAGTACTTCCACAGTCCGTTGCAAGAATTGTATTAATTTCTTCCTTTTTTCTCATTCTTTTCCCTCCTGTCTTCAAATTCTTCTATTTTTTGTATCAAAAGTTCAATATTTTCTCTATCTTCAAAAAATGCAGTAAGCCTATCATAAAAATTCGTTGAAGGTAAAAATGCTCCTACTATTGGTTGGAAAAAAACCATTAATTGACTTCCTACATAGGATAATGGTTTGGAAGATTCTAAAAAAACAATCGCTATTGTAGAAAGCCTCATCTCCACAACCCTTTTTGCAATTTTCTCTGCCAGTTCCTCTCTCTCCTTCTTACTCAGGTCTTGTGCAAACATCAAGCTCCTTTACCGCTTTTACTTCATCAAGCCTCTTTACAGGTGTTGTAAAAGGAGCATTCTTCAAAACCTCAGGATTTTCTTTTGCTTCTTCTGCTATTTTTAAAAGCACCTCTGCAAACCTTTCAAGAGTCTCCTTAGACTCAGTTTCAGTAGGTTCTATCATAAGGGCCTCAGAAACAATTAATGGAAAATAAACTGTGGGGGCATGAAATCCATAATCAAGTAATCTCTTGGCTACATCAAGAGTTCTCACTCCATATTTTTTTAAAAAAATTCCAGAGGCAACGAATTCATGCATACAATAGTTCTTATAAGGGACTGGATATATTTTTTCTATTAACTTTTTTAAATAATTTGCATTAATGATTGCATGCTCTGCAACCTTTCTTAATCCTTGAGCTCCCATCATTCTTATGTAAACATAAGCCTTAACCATCACGAGAAAGTTACCATAAAATCCTTGGACCTTTCCTATAGAATAAGGTCTATTAAAATCAAAATAATACTTCTCTCCATCATATTTTACCACTGGATAAGGGAGAAACTTTTCAAGATGTTTCTTAACCCCCACAGGACCTGCTCCAGGCCCTCCTCCACCATGGGGAGTTGAAAATGTCTTGTGCAAATTAAAATGTACAATATCTACTCCTGCATCTCCTGGTCTTGTTATACCAAGTAAAGCATTCAGATTAGCCCCATCTAAATAGAGCTGAGCATCTATTCGGTGTAGAGCATCCGCTATTTCCTTTATATTTTTTTCAAAAAGTCCAAGAGTATTGGGATTTGTAATCATCATTCCCGCAACATCTGGAGAAAGCTTAGAGTAAAAATCCTCCATATCCACAAGTCCGTCATCTGCTGATTTCACGGTAACCGAAGTATACCCTGAAAGAGCAACACTTGCAGGATTGGTTCCATGTGCAGAGTCAGGTACCAGTATTTTACTTTTTTTATTTTTCTTGTAATCATGATATGCCCTTATAAGCATTATTCCAGTGAGTTCACCATGCGCTCCTGCAGCAGGTTGAAGAGTTACTGCATCCATCCCACCTATTTCAGCAAGATATTCACCAAGTTCATACATCAACTGTAAAGCTCCCTGAACAAGAGGCTCTGGCTCAAGAGGATGCAAAGAAATAAAACCTTCGTAACTTGCAACTTCTTCATTTATTTTAGGATTGTACTTCATTGTACACGAACCTAAAGGATAGAATCCCTTATCTACATGATAATTTAAAACCGAAAGATTGACAAAATGCCTTACCAGTTCTGGCTCTGAAACCTCAGGAAGTTTAGCTTCTTTTTTTCTTAAATATCTCTCAGGGATAAGCTTATCAAGGGGCTTCTCTGTAATATCAAGTTCTGGAAGGGTATAAGCTTTCTTGCCTTTTTTTGAAATTTCAAAAATCAATTTTTCCATATCTTAAATTTTAAACTGAATCTCATTATTGTCAATAATTTCTACCTCTTGAAAAACTCATCTACCACTATCTCTGTCATCACTACAGGATGAGTAAGTCCAAAGTTTTCAAGTACCTCAGGATGCACTTCACCTATTGTTCCCAAATATCTTCCATTAAGGATAATCTGTGCTGTTCTTCCAGGAATAAACACAGGATGTTCTGTTTCCTGATAAACCGGGCTTTCCTCTATAATTTCCCTTAGTAAGGCATCGGTATAACTCCTTATCTCTGCATAACCTGTTTTGGGTCCCATTATTCCCATACATAACCTTGTTTCTTCTTCACTTCCTGTTTCCTTATCCAAGGAGAGAAAAACCACATCCCCTATCTCAAAAAATCTTTGAGGCATATCCTTTGTCTTGTTAACTGCAAAGGTTTCAAGCATTCCTGAAAAAAGATGCACCCTTACGATCTTCTGGTACTGGCTTGCAGGATTTTTAATCTCTATGTAGTTGTTTTTATCCTTCATTCTTAATTTCTCAAAATGGTCTTTTGGATTTGTAAGCATGAGAGTCATTATCTCTTGAAAGCCAAGACCGGTCATTACCCTTCTTATGATATCACACAATCTCTCCATTCTCCTCTCATCACCTATGGTCATTGTTCGGGGAAGTTTTGTTTTTATTCTATTGTATCCATAAAAAATGGCAATATCTTCCACAATATCTATATCATGCATTATATCTGCTCTAAAGAAAGGAATTTCAACCTCTATTTTAGCATTCTTTTTCTTTACTCCAAAACGAGCACGCTCAAGAGAATCTATTATTTCCTCTTCTGTAATTTCTATGCCAAGTATTTTACTTACATAATTTTTATCAACATTTCTTTTTTCAGTTACTGCTTGGGGAGAAAAAATTATCCTATTATCAGGATAAAAAATTTCTGTCTCTTCAACTCTACCACCAAGATCTGCAATGGATGCAACAATTATATTCAAAGCCTTTTTCACATCCTCAAAAGATAAACCAGTAACATCTATAAAAAGAGATTCTGTTTTTTCTGTAACCTTTGTATCTTCACTATTAATAATAGGTGGCATTGAAAGGACTCTTCCTTTAGAATCAACAAGTAAAGGATACTTCTTCTTTAAAAGATGAGCAAATTCAATTCCTTTGGGATGCTTTTTCAAAATCTCAACCGGAGTCATTTCTTCATCTGTACCCAATGGAATAAATTTTATCTCCTCTTCCTCCACCACTCTATAATAGATAGGAGGAGTTATTTTATTCAAATCATAGACTCCAATGGATGCTCTTTTTCTATTCCTTCCTACTGCCCAGTGGAGATTTTCCTGTAGTTTCATTATTGATTTTAACCTCCAAGAGTCCATATGGATATTTTTAACCACTGCAGTAACTATCCAAGGTCTAATGTTCTTAACACTTTCATCAACGTACACCTTTATATCTCCTTTCTCAAAGGTATATTGAGGAAGCCCACGTTCAATCCCCAGATATCCCTTTATTATTCTGGAGAGACCTACTGCATCAAACATATCAGGTCTTGATGGAACAAGTTCTATCCTCACCACCTCATCCTTTCCTATCTCAGGAAACGAAATCTCACTCTCATAACCACACAAACAACATTTCTTAAGCGGTTCTTCATGAGAAACTCTTTCATTCAATCCGCCACATTCAGGACATTGGTGTATTACTATTTCAGAATATCCTTCAACATCCCCTCCAATATCTTCTATTATTCTTAAAAGTTCATCTCTTAAAAAATTCCTTCCAACAAGTTCTTCAAGTTTTTCTCTGGATATACTTACTACCGGCATAATGGACTCCTCCTGAGCCAATCAAAATCAGCCCAATAAAGTTTTCTTATATCATCGATACCAAATCTAAGCATCGCAAGTCTCTCAAGCCCCAATCCCCAAGCAAGCACAGGAACTTTACAGCCGAACGGAAGCGTAACCTCAGGTCTGAATATCCCTGCTCCACCAAGTTCTATCCACTCCTCGCCTTTAAACTTTACATAAACTTCAAGAGAAGGTTCAGTATAGGGGAAAAAGGAAGGCCTAAACCTTATCTCTTCAAAACCCATCTTTCTGTAAAATTCCTTTAACACTCCAAGAAGTGATGCAAAATCAGCCTCTTCATCAATAACAATTCCATCCACTTGATGAAATTCAGGAAGATGCTTATATGTAATCTTTTCTCTTCTAAAAACTTTTCCTACAGTAAATACCTTTTGAGGAGGAGCTGGATGCTGTGCAAGATATCTTATGGTTGTTGCAGTAGTATGGGTTCTTAAAATGATTTTTCTGGCTTCCTTTTCACTCCAGTTATACTTCCACCCTTTTGAACCTGTTTTCCATCCATTTTCATGAGTTTCTTTGACATGTAAGACCCATTCATTATCTGGAATCTTTCCATATTCAGGCCTTTTTACATAAAAGGTATCCTGCATTTCCCTTGCAGGATGGTCCTGGGGTTGAAAAAGGGCATCAAAATCCCAAAAACCTGTCTCTACATATCCTGAATGTATCTCTTTAAATCCCATTTCAAGGAATATCTTCCTTGTTTCATCTATTATTTTCCTTAATGGATGAACTTTTCCAGGGAAAACCTCTTCCCCAGGAATTTTTACATCGTATTTTTTAAATACAACATCTCTCCACTTGCCAGTGGAAATCAACTCAGGAGTAAGCCGAGTAACTTCCCTTGTTGGTTTTACCCGATAACCACTTTTTAATCCCAACTTATCAATTATGGATAAATATCTTTTCACCCTTTCCTTCACATCTACTACATTCCTGGTTTTTAAAAACTTAATTCCTTTCTCATAATCAAATCCCTTCAACTCTTCAACAGGAACTTCCTTTTTCTTCTTTAAAATTTCTATTATTCTCTCATCCTCCATTCTTTCTTTTCTATATTTTTCCCCTTCCTGGGTAAGTTTTAAGATCTCTTCTTCCTTTTTCCACAGTCCTTTCTTAAACCCCCATCTTAAACCTTCCTGAAAAATCTCTTTATTGAATTTTTTTCTCAATCCTTCAAAGGACTCTTCATTTTTCTCAAACGCATTAAGAAGTAATCTCTCAGGAAATGATTTATTAATAAACTCTTCTGCCCTTTGTTTCAAAACAACTGCCTTTATTTTTTCTTCCTCTATCTTTAATATCCCCTTTTTCTCCAGCTCTTTTGCCACAGCATATACAAGAGATTGATTATAACCCGTTGTCTTTTCTATCTCTTCAAAGGAAGTCCTCTCTTTGCCCTGGCAAGCATTTAAAATATCGTATTCTCTTTTTGTTAATTCCATGATTTTTAAATTATACTTTCAAAGTGTAAAAAATCAAGATTAAAAAGAGAGTGTTCGAAAAATCCTTATTGCTGGTATTTTCTATCGTGAAAAAATCACCCATGCCCCTCAATGCAAACAAAAAAGGAGGCCCTAAAGCGCTATCCCCTCATCTATCTCATAACACTTGTCCGCCACCAAAACACCACCCATATCAACCTTATTTATAAATTTTAAGGCATCACTAACAACTTTACTTCACTTGCATACGGACCTCCAGAAGAAGCAACAACAATAACTCTTCTACCATCCAAAGTAAGAATTATAACAACAACCTTCCCCTGAGATTTTATGTTTCTTATCACCATATCCCTGGACCATCCACTATCCAAACCCTTAAATTAAAAGATAACTTTCTGCAAAAGTTTCTTAGGAAGTCTTTTAATTCGGGAAATGATATGTTGAGAGGGATGGGGAGATGAAAATACCCATGAGGCTTTTCTAAAACTTCCCGATAGGACAATCCCTTAAGACTTTAAAAATATACAAAAATTCCCCAAATGCAACCCTTATTTTTCGAACGGCCTTTATCATTGTACTTGACTTTCAGTAAAAATTTATTATAATATTACAATAATTTCAAGGTTGAAATAAAAACAAGGAGGTAGAATGGAAGGAAAAATACCGTTGTTGGGGGATAAATTCCCTGAAATGGAGGTAAAAACCACTCATGGTAAGATTAAACTTCCAGAGCATTTTAAGGATAAATGGTTTATACTTTTCAGTCATCCCGCAGACTTCACTCCAGTGTGTACCACTGAATTTGTGGCTTTTCAAAAGAGATATGAAGAGTTTAAAAAATTCAACTGTGAGCTCATTGGACTTTCTATTGACCAGGTATTTTCTCATATCAAATGGATAGAATGGATAAAGGAGAGTCTAAAAATAGAAATAGAATTCCCTGTTATTGCAGATGATACTGGAGAAATATCTAAGAAACTTGGTCTCATTCATCCTGGAAAAGGGACAAATACTGTGAGAGCGGTATTTATAGTGGATCCAAAGGGAACTGTAAGGGCTATTCTTTATTATCCCCAAGAATTGGGAAGAAATGTGGATGAAATTTTAAGAATGATAAAAGGATTTGAAATATCAGATAAATACAATGTTGCCATCCCTGCAAACTGGCCTGATAATGAACTGGTAAAAGATGAAGTAATAATACCTCCTGCTGATAATGAAAAGGATGCAAAAGAAAGACCTAAAAAATACAAGTGCTTTGACTGGTGGTTCTGTCATAAAAAGATAAAATAAGTTTTTCGGGAGGTGCTACCTCCCGGAAGATTTATTTATATTTCACCAAGTACTTTTACCCATTCAACTCCTGGGAATTCTCGCAATTGCGAGATTAAACCAGGTGATGGATTAACCTTCAGTGTTTTACTTCTAATTTTTAATTTTTCTTTTATTGTAGTTCCTATACCATTGTAAATATGGATATGTAGTTCTGCTTTTCCAGGATGTTTCTTTACAAGTTCTAAAAGGTTGTATATCTCCTCATCCCCTATTCCTACTGGATTGAATCCAAAGGAGAGAATGGAAATAGAAGAAATTGCCTTTTCAAAAGGTAGTATAAGAGAACTTCTTATTTTTGGACGTGTAGAATCCTCTTTAACTTCACATACTCCTTTCACAATTATAAGACTGTCATTTTTTAATATATCCTTTGTATCTTCATACTGCTTTGAAAAAACAATAACATCTATCTCGCCCTCAAAATCTCTAATAGAAACTGTAGCATATGGATTTCCATTCTTGTCCCTCTTGGTCCTTTTTGAAACCACTGCTCCTCCCACTGCTATTACCTTTCCATCCAAATTTTCATCTATCTGGGAAGAAGGAATAAGTTTGAATCCATCATAAAACACACGATATTTATCCATGGGATGTCCGGATAAGTAAAAGCCAAAGGCCTCCTTTTCATAGGGTAAAAATTCATCCTTCTTTATCTTTCTTCTTTCTTTTGCCTTAGGTTTTACCTCCTTTTTCCCCAAATCAAATATAGAAAGTTGCATTTTCATATAATAGACCCTTTCCTGATTAACTTTTTTTATCTCATCATCCAAGATTTCAAGTAAATATTTTCTGTCTGGTTCCAAAGAATCAAAACAACCTGCCTTAATCAGAAATTCAACACACTTTTTATTCACAAATTTTTTAGTCCTCAAAAGAAAATCTTCAAAATCTTTATACTTTCCCTTCTTTTCTCTTTCCTGAGTTATCGCTTTTGCTGCATTTTCTCCTACATTTTTTATACCTCCTAATCCAAATCTTATATTTTCTCCCTCAATTCTAAACTCATAGTAACTTTTGTTTATGTCAGGGGGGAGAATCTTTATTCCAAGTCTTTTAGTTTCATTAAGAAACAAAAACAATCTATCTTCTGATTTGCCCATTTCTGAAGTCAAAAGTGCACTCATAAATTCAAGTGGATAGTTTGCTTTAAGATATGCAGTAGTATAAGAAAGATGAGCATATCCTGCAGAATGGGATTTATTGAATCCATAGCCAGCAAACGGAGCAATGAGATTAAAAATCTGTATTGCTATTTTCTCTGAAATCCCCCTTTTTACTGCCCTCTTTATGAATTCTTCTTTCATCTGATCCATCAACTCTGGGATCTTTTTACCCATCGCCCTTCTCAGAGTATCTGCCTCTGCAAGAGAAAAACCCGCTATTTGCTGGGCTATCTGCATTACCTGTTCCTGATAGAGAATAATTCCATAAGTTTCTTTAAGAATATCTTCAAGCTCTGGATGTAAATACTCTATATTTTTTCTACCATGTTTTCTATGGAAAAACTCCTCCAGATTTATATTTCCTAAGGGACCAGGGCGATAAAGAGATATCACAGCGATTAAATCATTCATATCCTTTGGCTCCATCTTTTTTAAGATCTCCCTCATCCCTCCGCTTTCAAGTTGGAATATACCTATTGTATTTCCTTTTTTTAAAAGGCTAAAAGTTTTCTCATCATTTAAAGGAATATTTTTGACATCTATCTCAATTCCCTTATTCCTTAAAAGTTGTTCTGTATTTCTTATTACTGTGAGTGTCCTAAGACCAAGAATATCCATCTTTAAAAGCCCTATGTCTTCAACGGATTTCATATCGTACTGAGTACACACATCCTCCCCTGCTCTATAAAGAGGAAGAAACTCTGTAAGAGGCTCAGGAGTTATAACAACTCCTGAAGCATGGATAGAGGCATGTCTTGCAACTCCCTCAAGTTTAAGGGCTATTTTAAACATCTTTTCATATCTCTCATCTGACTTTATCATCTTTTCAAGCTCCTTATGCACCGCAATTGCATCTTTTAAAGAAAGATTGGAAGGAATCATCTTTGCAATTCTGTCCACCTCTCCATAAGGTATATCAAGAACCCTTCCTACATCTCTTATTGCAGCCCTTGCCTTCATTGTATCAAAAGTAATTATCCTTGCAACATTATCTTCGCCATACCGTTTCCTTATGTACTCTATTACATCATCCCTTCTGTCATCTGCAAAATCTATATCAATATCTGGAAGTGTTACTCTTTCAGGATTCAAAAATCTTTCAAATATGAGATTGTATTTTAGAGGATCTATTTCTGTTATATCAAGACAATAAAGTACCAAACTACCAACTGCAGAACCCCTTCCAGGTCCTACAGGAATATCATTACTTTTTGCAAAAGAAACAATATCCTTCACTATCAAAAAATATCCAGCAAATCCCATTTTCTCAATTATTGAGAGTTCATGTTCAAGTCTTCTTTTATAATTCTCCGGAGGTTGTGCTGGATAAAACTTTCTCTTTAACCCCTCTTCTGCAAGGTATTTTAAGTACTCAAAATCATTTTTATACTGCTCAGGAATGGGATATCTTGGAAGATGAAATTTCTTTTCGGAAAGAGAAAGGGAAACACTACATCTATCAGCTATTTTCACCGTATTTTCTAAAGCCATAGGAAGTTCTTTAAATATTTCATACATTTCTTCTGGAGATTTAAAGTAAAGCTCTTTTGTTTCAAATTTTAACCTTGCTTTCTCCGTAATTTTCTTTCCTGTTTGAATTGCAAGTAAAGCATCGTGAGCTTCATAGTCATCAGGAGAAATATAATGACAGTCATTTGTCGCCACTACCTCTACATTCTCTTTCTTGGCAAGTTCAACAAGTCCTTTTAAAATCTTTTCATTCTCTTGAATCCCAAGATACTGAAGTTCTATAAAAAAGTTGTCTCTACCAAAAATATCAAGATACTGATAAAGAGCCTTTCTTGCCCTCTCGTAATCTCCCCTGCCAATCCAGAAAGGAAGTTCCCCTTTTAAACAACCAGAAAGAGCAATTATTCCATCTTTATACTTTGCAAGGACTTCTTTATCAATACGAGGCTTGTAGTAAAATCCTTCAAGATAAGCTATGGAGGAAAGCTTAAGTAGATTTTTGTATCCCTTGTTGTTTTCTGCAAGAAGAGTTATATGGTAATTGGATTCAGGAACCTGTGGATCTATCTTTTTTTCTGTTCTTTTACCTACTGCAACATAGGTTTCTATACCTATTATAGGTTTTATTCCTCTTTCTGAAATTTTTTTGTAAAAATTTACAACCCCAAACATATTTCCATGATCTGTTATAGCAACAGCAGGCATTTTGTATTTTTCTGCCTGCTCTGCAACTCTCTCTATCCTTGCAAATCCATCAAGTAAACTGTAATCGGTATGAAGATGTAAATGAACAAATTTTTTACTCATTTATTCAATATAACCTAAAACTTCTATTCAGTCAAGCGAACTCATAGGTGCAGTTTTTTTAAATCTTACATTACTTTGTTTTTACCAAAAAATTTCTTTTTAAAATAATAAAACCTTGAAGTAACATATCTTATTTTATCAATCTTTTTTAAAACAGCCTCTTTTCCCCTTTGAATACAGAAATCCAGTTCAGAAAAGTTAGTCCAATGAAGTTCCTTTACATCTATCTCTACCACTACATCAGCTCTATCAAGAAGAAGTCTAAAAAGTTTAAACTTTGCGAGTTCATCACTTCTCAATATTACTTCAATTGCGGTATTGTAATCCCCAGGAGGAGAAGGTTGTTTTCCAAAAATAACAGCTATCACTACATCCACTCCCAGTTCAAAAAGAGCATTTATAGGAACATTTGCAGTAACTCCTCCATCTACAAGCATCATTCCATCTTTTTTTACCACAGGAAAAATCCCAGGAATTGCAGCAGAAGCTTGAACTGCTTGCCATAGATATCCCTCCTTCATTATAACATCTTCACCAGAAATTAAATCAAGAGCCACTGTAGCAAAAGGAATTTTTGTCTCAGAAAACTTCCTATCCTCAAAAATATCTTTAAATACTTTCTCAGTTTTGTCCAAAGGGATTAAGGATGATTTAAAGAAACTCTCTGCTATGGCTATGCTATCTTTTAGCCTATTCTTTAACGTAGCAAGCCACCCTCCCCTTTCTTTACTGAATTTATCAAGCCCAAGCTCTTTAAATGCATCAGAAGAAACAAGCTCTTCTGCTTTCTTTTTTAAAAACTCTATATCAGGATTGAGTGCATACACTGCTCCTACTACTGCACCTATACTGGTTCCTGCCACAGCATCTATCTTGATACCTTCCTTCACAAGCATCTCCAATGCACCAATGTGGGCAAGTCCTTTTGCTCCTCCTCCGGAAAGGGCAACACCTACTTTGGGTTTAGAAAATATCATATTACCAAAATTGAACTTTTAACATAGGGTAGATAACCTTTACCAGTGATGATTCTCTCTTGGGATATTTCTTTTATATTTTTTAAAATCTCAAATACATTTCCTTTAACCCCCCATGCCCCTGGTTCCACAATTCCTTTGATACTACCTTTTGAAATCACATAGCCTGAAAATACTGTGTTGGAAAAATCACCCGTAACCTTGTTTGCGGTGTGAAAACCAAGTAAAGACTTTAAAAGCAGACCATTTTCGGTGTTTTTTACCATTTTACTGAAAGAGACTTTCCCAGAATCCATTGACACAGCTCTCACAGTAGGCCTTATAGGAGCTTCTATCATATGTTCTGCTAAGATGGGCCTTCTCATTCCATTCCCAGTTGAAATGGTCTTGTGTTTTTCTGCTGTTTCTCTATCAAAGAGATAAGTCTTTACCACCCCTTTCTCCACCACAGTATTTACTTGTGAAGAAGTACCCTCATCATCGCATGGAGATGTAGCAGGAATATCAAAAGATACACCATCGTCATAAATAGTAACAAATTCTGGGGCACATCTCATACCTCTCTTTAATCGTGAATAGCCTTCATCCACTGATGTAATGTATAAATGTTCAAAAAAGACATTTCTCAGCATTCCTTCAAGCATAGAAGGATGTATTATCACCTCTATCTCTCTACCCTTGGCATTTATCTCTTCTGGCTTCACTGTCCTTTTATCATAACTCTTTATAAAGTGCTCCATTTTTTTAAGAAATTTTTCCCAATCCTTTATCTCCCTTCCTGTCTCAAACTCAAAGTCCCTTGAATCCAGGAAAACAGATCCTCCTGCTCCCGTCTCTTCCCAGAATATTAAAGCATCTGAAGAAAGAGTGTACACAAAGGCTTGTTCCTTTATTATTGAAATAGCTATGTTGTAATTATCCACATGTTTTTGCCCTCTGGCAATTTCATCCAGTACCTTAACGTACTCTTGCACAATCTTTGGTTTATCAAACAGTTTAAGTGTACTTTCTTTTTTATATTCCGAATATTCAGCATCTTTTATTTCAGCAAAATTATTAAGATAGGTTTTTTCCATTTTTTCTTCTGCTTTGGACAGGGCAAGTTGAATTGAAGTCTTAGAAATCTCGGTTACACCTGCATAGCCTATTTTTCTATCTTTAAGAACCCTTAATCCAATACAGGGAATTTCCAAAGAGGTAGATACCTTTATTTCACCATTTTCTGATATTACAGAAAAACCTGAACTCTTTTTAAACCATATCTCTACATCTTTAAAAGCCTTTTTTACTGCTTCTTTTTTAACAATGTTAATTATTTTTTTTACTTCCTCCATCTCTCACCCCTGCACAACTAACTGAACATATGGATTGTTTTTTATTCTTGTCCATTTAGGACCGCCATCTCCAACAGGTTTTGTTTGACCTGCTTTACCACAGAATCCTACATCTGAAATATCCAAAGGCCCTGCAAAAGCATCCACATACTTAAGAGCATGCAGAGTTTTTGCAGTAAAGTTTGACGGTTTTATCATCTTTGTTATCTTTCCATCTTCGATCAAGTATCCCATTTGAATGCTTGAAGACATTCCTTCCTTGCTCACCGCTCCTCCCAAGGTTCCTTTGAGAATCACCCCATATCTTATATCTTTAATAATATCTTCAAGTCTCTTTTTCCACACTTCTTTATCTGCCGGATATATATACGTATTTGACATTCTACATACTCTTTCATCTCCAAGTTCAGAAAATCCTCCGCCGTTTGGTTCTCTTTTAAAGAAATCTGCTGTCTCCCTATTCAGAATAAAATCTTTCACCTCACCCCTTTCTGCAAGAAGTTTAACCTTTACCTCAACTCCTTCATCATCTATCATTTCAGTACCAAAACCATCAGTATATACAGGTTTACCATCCTCATCCACAGGAGGACCATCAATAATGTTTACAACCTCAGATGCTATTTTCCCTCTCGGCATTCCAGATGCATCCACTATTCCAGAACTTCCGTTTTTTATAATATCTGCCTCAAAATTATGCCCCAAAGCCTCATGGACAAACACTCCTATTGCATTAAAATCAAGAACAAAGTATTCTATTCTTTTTATCTCTTCTGGACTCATCGTTTCTGCATTCAAAAGAGCAACAGTATATTCCATCCATTTTCTTATCTCCTCCTTTATCTCCTTTTTTAACCTCAAATTCTTGCCTTTTTCAAAAAGCAGTTCCAATCCTTTTATATTACCTATTCTCAATCTTGTCATTGCCCTTTCTCTATCTTTCACTGCCCTTGTAATTACCTGTAAGAAGGTTCTTGGTATTTTTTGAGTTCTATACAGACCATGAGTATCTGCAACAATCTTCTCATGATTCTCAGAATAGAACCACACTTCATTTGTGATCTTTACTCCATGTTTTTCCTCCGCATTTTTTCTCTCTTTTTCAATACCTCTAAAAATGGTAGTAACAATATCCTCTATTTTCTCATCAACAAAGGAAATATCCGGAACTATCACATATCTTGTTTTACCTTCAGAAACAGAGGAAAGTGCATAATTTCTGGAAGGAATGATTTTTACAATACTTTCAGCCTTTTCCAAAGCATTCTTTAAACCTTCTGGTGAAGTCTTTATGGAGAAAATCTTCTTCTTTTTTACGAAACGAACCTGAACAGCAGACTTTACACTAAGAGGGACAATCGTTTTTTTCCCTCCTGTCTCTTTTATCTCTGTTTTTTCTACTTTTTCATACAGAACATCTACATAATCAAACTTTTGTTTTGCTTCTCTTAAAAAATCCTCTATTAATTTTTTCATTTAATTATGATATTCCTTTTTACTCTTATGTCAAAAAAGTTATTTTAAGTGAGAAGCCTCTCTTATAAGATGGGAAGCTATCACAAGCCTTTGTATTTCGTTAGTTCCTTCATAAATCTGGGTTATTTTTGCGTCTCTAAACATCTTTTCCACAGGGTATTCCTTCATATATCCATATCCTCCAAATATCTGTATTGCCTCTGTAGTTACCCACATTGCAACATCCGATGCAAAAAGCTTTGCCATTGCAGAATCTTTTGATACATTTTTTGCTCCTGAATCAATGGTCTTTGCAGCTTGATAAACAAGAGCTCTTGCTGCTTCTATCCTTGTTGCCATCTCTGCAAGTTTAAATTGAATCCCTTCAAAGGAGGATATAGGCTTTCCAAATTGAACTCTCTGAGTAGAGTATTTTAATGCCTCTTCAAAAGCTCCTTGAGCAATTCCTACTGCCTGAGCACCTATTCCCGGTCTTGTCATATCAAAAGTTCTCATTGCAATTATAAATCCTTGCCCCTTTTTACCCAATAGATTCTCCTTAGGGATTTTACAGTCTTGAAAAATCAACTCTCTTGTTGCAGATGCTCTTATTCCTAACTTATTCTCTTCCTTGCCAAAATCAAATCCTGGAATTCCCTTTTCTACAATGAAGGCAGAAAGTCCTCTTGCTCCTTTTTCTCTATCAGTGGATGCTATCACTACATATATTGATGCGACTCCACCATTTGTAATGAACTGTTTGGTTCCATTAAGAATAAAAGAGTCCCCTTCTTCCTTTGCGGTGGTTTCAATATTTGATGCATCAGAACCAGCATTTGCTTCAGTCAAAGCAAACGCTGCATATGCTTCTCCCGATGCAATTTTGGGAAGGTACTTCTTCTTCTGTTCTTCTGTTCCAAACAGAATTATTGGATATGCTGCCAGACCATTTGCTGCATAGCAAACTGCCACGCCTCCACATACCCTTGAAAGTTCCTCCACCACAAGAACCATCTCAAAGACTCCTCCTCCAAGTCCATCGTATTCCTCAGGGATGAAAACCCTCATCAGGTCGGCTTTCGCCAACTCTTCCATTATTTCGTAAGGGAACTCTGCTTTTTCATCAAGTTCTTGCCTTACAGGTTTTATTTTTTCCTCTGCAATTTTTCTCGCCAGTTCTTTTATCATCTTCTGCTCATCAGTAAGAAAATATTCCATCTCTCCTCCTGTTTTGACTTTCTTTAATATTTTAAGTAAAAATTACTACAAAGTCAAACTTAATTTATCCCATAACCATAATTTCAATCTCTTTGGTTTTTTCTTGACTTTTGAAAATATATGCTCATAATATCTCTATGTTGAACATTTTAAAGAAGATTTTTGGTACAAAGCAGGAAAGAGAAATAAAAAGACTTAAACCAATAGTAGAAGAAATCAATAAAGTTTATGATAAGTTACATGGATTAAAGGATGAAGATTTAATAAAGAAAACCGAAGACTTTGTTCAAAGACTCTATCAAGGTGAAGATGAAAAATCTGTAATGATTGAAGCATTTGCAGTTGTTAAAGAAGCATGTAGAAGACTCGTGGGTAAAAAATGGCTTGTAAGAGGAATAGAAACTGAATGGAACATGATTCCATTTGATGTTCAATTAATGGGAGCAATAGTGTTACACGAGGGAAAAATTGCAGAGATGAAAACAGGCGAAGGTAAAACACTTGTCGCAACGATGCCTCTGTATCTCAATGCACTTATAGGAAGAGCAAGAGGACTAAAAAAAGAAAAAGATTTTTTGGTTAATGGAACCCCAAAAGGAGTATGCCATCTTGTAACTGTGAATGACTACCTTGCAGCAAGAGATAGGGAATGGATGGGACCAGTGTATGAATCCCTTGGATTAACTGTTGGGGTGATACAGCAGGGAATGAGACCTGAAGAGAGAAAACCAGAATATAATGCAGATATTACTTATGGGACAAATAATGAATTTGGTTTTGATTATCTGAGGGACAATATGGTTTTACGCTGGGAAGACAAAGTACAGAGGGGACATCACTATGCTATTATTGATGAAATTGATAGTATCTTAATAGATGAAGCAAGAACGCCTCTTATAATTTCAGGTCCTACAGAACCCAGGGATATGGAGTATAAAAAATGGAAACCAGCGGTTGAAAGACTCTATCATTCACAGATAGTACTTGTGAATAGATTGGTTGCAGAAGCAGAAAAACTATTAAAAGAAGGAAAAGAATTTGAAGCAGGTAAAAAACTATTGCAGGCAAAAAGAGGAGTCCCAAAACACAAGAAATTAATGAGGCTTGAAGAGGAACCCGGGGTAAAAAGATTGATAGAAGATGTTGAATTAAGGTTTATAAGAGAAAAGAAGTTACACGAACTTGATGAAGAACTTTACTTTGTTGTAGATGAAAAACAGCATGTAGTGGATTTAACGGAAAAAGGAAGACAATTACTTTCTCCTAATAATCCTGAACTGTTTGTTCTACCTGATCTTGCAACAAAAACAGCAGAAATAGATAAGAATGAAAAATTAACTCCAAAAGAAAAAGCATACGAAAAGGAAAAGTTGTTTGAAGAGTATGCGAAGAAAAATGAAATTCTACACAACATTCATGCCCTTATAAAGGCATATACCCTTTTTGAGAGGGATGTAGACTACATTGTCCAAGACGGAAGAGTAATAATAGTTGATGAATTCACAGGAAGGTTAATGCCTGGAAGAAGATACTCTGACGGCTTACATGAAGCACTTGAAGCAAAGGAAGGGGTTAGAATTCAACAAGAAACTCAAACACTTGCAACAATCACCTTGCAGAACTATTTCAGAATGTATGAAAAACTTGCAGGAATGACAGGAACTGCTGCAACCGAGGCAGATGAATTCTGGCATATTTATAAACTTGAGGTAGTTGTTATACCAACAAACAAACCCGTGAGAAGAATTGACTATCCAGATGTAATATTTAAAACAAAAAGAGAAAAGTATAATGCAATTATTGAAGAAATTGTAAAATGGCACAAAAAAGGAAGACCAATCCTCGTAGGAACCACCTCTGTTGAGGTATCAGAACTCTTATCAAGAATGCTCAGAAGAAGAGGAATAAATCACAATGTGTTAAATGCAAAGCACCATCAGAAAGAAGCTGAAATAGTTGCAAAGGCAGGGCAACCTGGGGCAGTTACAATTGCAACCAACATGGCAGGAAGGGGAACTGATATAAAACTCGGTCCAGGAGTGAAAAAATGTAAGGAATGCTGTATCTTCAATCCTGAAGCAGAAAAGGATCCAGAAAAGGCAAAACTTGCAAAAGAATGTATGAAGGAAGTCCCATGCGGTCTCTACATTATAGGCACAGAGAGACACGAATCAAGAAGAATTGACAATCAGTTAAGAGGAAGGGCAGGAAGACAAGGTGATCCTGGTTCTTCAAGATTCTTTTTATCCCTTGAAGATGACTTATTGAGATTATTTGGTACCGATAGAATGTCTGGCTTAATGGAAAGGTTTGGCCCAAAAGAAGGTGAACCAATTCGTTCTCCCCTTGCAACGAAGGCTATTGAAAATGCTCAAAAAAGAGTTGAAAAAAGAAACTTTGAAATAAGAAAAAGGTTACTGGAGTTTGACGATGTAATGAACAGACAAAGAGAGGTTGTGTACTCTTTAAGAGACGAAATCCTTAAAGGAGAAAATCTTGACGATATTTTTTTGCAGTTGTTTGAGGAAGTAAATGAAAAAATAGTAGAAACTCATGCAATATCAAGATATCCTGAGGAATGGAACTGGGAGGCGATTGAACAGGAGTTTGTGTCTTTATATCTCACAGATATCGTAAGACCTTCAAACTTTACAAAATATACAAAAGAAGATTTAATAGCTGAAATGAATGAAAAATCAAAAAAGGCCTTTGAAGCAAAAAAACAACAACTCGGTGAACAATTCCCTGAACTTGAAAAACTCGTCCTTCTCTCTACTCTTGACCATAAATGGAAAGACCATCTCTATCAACTTGATATTATAAAAGAGGGAATATCTCTGCGTGCCTATGGACAGAAGGATCCTTTGATTGAATACCAGCAAGAATCCTTTGCTTTATTTGAACAGATGATGGAGGAATTCAGAAAGGACTGTATAAGGCTTCTATTCAGAGCTCAACTTAGGCCTCAAACTGTAAAAAGAGAAACCCCTATGCCTGTACATGCCCAAAAACCTGCAATGGTGGGGGCTGGAGCAAAGGGAACTCAGCCTGATCCTAACTTTAATATCCATGAATATATAAGAAAATATGGAAAACCGGGAAGAAATGACCCATGTCCTTGTGGTTCAGGGAAAAAATTCAAAAAATGTCACGGAAGATTCTTATAAAAGAAGAGGAGTTAAAAAAGAAAAAAATATGCGTAATAATGGGAGGATGGTCTTCAGAAAGGGAAATTTCACTTCTCTCAGGTAGAAACATACTTGAATCCTTAAAAAGACAAGGGTTTGATGTTTATGGACTTGATTTAAAATCTCCAGAAGATTTAAAAAAGATAGACAAAAAAAATATGGATGTGGCATTTATAATCCTCCATGGCAAACCAGGAGAAGATGGAACAATTCAAGGTTATCTTGAACTTTTA
Organism: uncultured bacterium; assembly: GCA_964417925.1. Taxonomy (GTDB): domain Bacteria; phylum Hydrothermota; class Tepidihabitantia; order B3-TA06; family CAYQJV01; genus CAYQJV01. The sequence continues at coordinate 63,533 of CAYQJV010000001.1, forward strand.
GGAATTCCATATACAGGTTCTGGAGTTGAAGCATCTGCAATAGGAATGGACAAGATAATGACTAAAAAAATTTTTGTTTATGAAAAAATACCCACACCTCCATGGGTAGAGGTGAATCCTGAAGATATAAAAGGAAGTATTGAAATGGCAGTTGAAACACTTGGAATACCTTTGGTATTAAAGCCAAGAAGAGAAGGTTCAAGTGTCGGGGTTGAAATAATAAAAAACACTAAACAAATTGAAGAAAAAACTAAAAAGGCTCTTTCCTTGTTTAAAGAGGTATTTTTTGAAAAATACATTCCAGGAGTTATAGCTACCGTAGGAATTCTTGATGATATGGTACTGCCAATCCTTGAACTAAGACCTAAAACAAGAGAGTTTTATGATTATGAAGCAAAGTATACAAAAGGGGAAACAGAGTTTATAATACCAGCACAACTTCCCCCAGAGGTTACAGAGAAGATAAAAGAGTATGCATGGAGAGGTTTTTCTGCAATAGGATGTAAGGGATTTGCAAGACTTGACCTTGTCGTGGAAGAGAGAAAATATCCTTATTTTTTAGAGATAAACACACTTCCCGGTATGACCGATCTCTCAGATTTACCTGCAGAAGCCTCTGCAATAGGAATATCCTATGATGAAGTTGTAAAAAGGATTTTAAAAAGCGCATTTTGTTAACTCTTACTTTATTTGCAAAAATACTTTTCTTAGAAAACACCTGTTTTTTTATCAAAGATGGAATTCTCTTTATGGTAACAGAAACCGAAAAAAGAAAACTCCCTATAATGGGAGAGGCTTTATCACTGGACAAATCCCAGAATAAAGTATACATATTAACCACTAAAGGAATAATTGCCTTTGATACCAAAGGAGAGGTTAAAAGTTCTTCTGCTGTATTCTCCTACAGTGAAAAGATCTTTGTGTACGACAACTCTCATATTTTTATCCCTTCTTCAGATTTTTTAAACGCCTACAGAGATTACGGAGAAAAAATAAAACTCCTTTACTCTGTGGGAATACCCCCTTTTTATACCCACGTATTGAAAACCAAAAGAGGAGTGATGTTTCTATACAGAGATGGAAAAATTGAAATATTCCACCCTTATAAAAAAAAGTTTAAAAAGTTTAATCTGAAAACATCCTTTAAAAAACCAGTGGTAGTAGAAAATTTTTTATACTGGATCCATGAAAATGCCCTCTATGGGGCAGGACTATGGAGCATGAAAAAGAAAAAAATAACAAAGGTTGAAGAAGTTAAAGCTCTTACACAATGGAGAAATCTCCTACTCGTTGAAGAAAGTAAAAAACTCTCTCTATTTCACAAGTTTACTAAAATAACGGAAATAGAAATTGATTATGACTCTCTTGTGTTTCATGATGGAAGTTCTGTATTGATAGCACTTAAAAGGGATTCTTTCTACGCTTTTTATCTACCAACTCTTAAGTTTATTAAAAAAGGAAAAAAAAGAAAAGAACAACTTATAATGCCTTTTGGAGAAAGAATTTTAGTATCAGAAATAAAAATTGTTAAAGAGAAACAACCCATTTCAGAAAAATTATTTTTTGCATTACAGATAGGAGCCTTTAAAGACTCCTTAAATGCAGTAAAATATGTAGATAGTCTAAGCTTTTTACAACTTCCTTTATATGTAAAAAAAGAAAACGACCTCTATAAAGTAAGAATAGGCTATTTTTCAAAAAGAGAAGATGCAAAATATTTTAAAAGATTTTTAAAAAATCTTCCCTGCTGGATTGTGAAAGAAAAACAAATAGAGTTTAAAAAAGAAAATTATGAATTTGAAATACCAGGAGAAAAAAGGATAAAATTTATTTATAAAGATGGAATTATAAAATTCCTCTCTCCATAAACCAGGATAGGGTATCTTTTACACTTTCCATAATAGGTCTCGGAGAATAACCAAATTCTCTTTTCACTCTTTCTTTACTAAAGATTGAATTACTGAAGAGCAATGAAATAACATCTAAGCTAAATTTTTGTTCTGCCCCTGTTATTTCTCCATAAAGAGGGGCAACAAATAAAGAACCCATTTTTGCAATGCTTACAGGAATCTTGAACTTTAAAATCTTATTTCCTGTTACCTTTTCAACAAGTTCAATCAGGTGTTTCATCTTTAGTCTTTCTCCAGAAACTATATAATTACTTCTTCTCTTTCCTTTTTCTGCAGATGCAATAATTATCTCCACCACATCTCTTACATCCACAAAATCATAGGCTCCGTCTACATAAAAACAATATTTTTTCTTTACAGTTTCTACAATAAATCTACCCATATGAGATGGCTTGAAATCAAAAGGACCTATCACACCTGTAGGGCTTACAATTACAGCATCCAATCCTCTTTTAACTCCCTCTAATACCTCCATGGCTCCCATTGCTTTTGACCTTCCGTACGTTGATACTGTATTTTCAGGATCAAAGGGAACTGTTTCATCAATTATTCCTTTGCTAACCTTTTTTAGAGCATCTACAGAGGCGGTATACACAAGTTTTTCTACCCCACATTTTAAACACGCTTCAACAACATTTCTCGTACCCACAACGTTTGTTTCAAACAATAGTCTTTTATTATCTCGCCCCAAACTAATTAACCCTGCAAGATGATAAACTACTTTTGCTCTGCGAAAACCCCTAAGAAGAGATGAAACATCTCTTACATCTCCTGTAATAACTTCTACATCCAATTCCTTAATAGATGAGAGATCAGAAGTAGGACGTACAAAAACCCTGACCTTCTCCCCTTTTTCTAAAAGTCTCCTTACAAGATTATTCCCTATATGCCCTGTTGCACCCGTAACAACAATCACCGTTTAAATATTAAGCGGTTAACTATCCTCTGGTTTATATCCTATTTTATGAAAAGGATTCACAACGCTTGAAGCAACATTTTTTAAATGAGCACTTACCCTTTTTAAATACCTTGAAAGGAGAGCAGCTATTATTCCCTCTTTTGCAGAAATTTTTCTATCCTCTATTAATCTATCTATTATAAAATCGCATTCTTTTGCTATTTTTGCGTGTTCCTCCATCACACTCTTTGCTTTTTCTTTATCACCGTTTTTAAAACTTTCTATCACTTGAGGAAACATCTCTCTCACCTTGTTTTCAACTTTCCTTATCTTTTTAAAATACCTACCTTCCAATGGCTCTGGATAATGAACTGCAAGCTCCACCAAATTTTTTGAATAATCACCTATTCTTTCTATATCAACGATTATAGTAACAAGCACAAGAGAGGCAGGGACATCAACCGCAGGATTAATAACAAGATGTTCCAGTATTTTTTTCCTCACATCTATTTGATACTCGTTCAACTTCCTATCAATTGCATACAGGTCTTCTATCTCTCCTACCTCTATCATCATCTTCAATGCACTATTAAACATATCTTTGGCTATTTCAAGCATTTCAAAAGTTTTTTCAAAAGCTATCTTTAAAAGTCCAGACCTCTTCCATGCTTTTAAAACTTCTTCAAACATATTATCACCTCCTAAATATCAACATAAATATTAAAGGTAAAATAATAAAAATTAATAAAGGATACAAAATTGCTACATACCTCTTTTTTGACATTGTTCTACCTATAACTTTTGCCAAAAAAATGGGGAATCTTCTTCCTGGATACCATATTACTATTCCAAAAATATTGAACATTAAATGAGAAAAGGCTGCCTGTACTGCATGAGGATTTTGAGTAACAAGTGAAGCGAGAATAGCCGTAACTGTGGTTCCAATGTTTGCTCCTAAGGTATAAGGGTATATCTTCTCCACACTTAAAAGCCCTGCAGCAGCTAAAGGGACAGCGAGGGATGTAGTAACAGAACTGGATTGAATAATTGAGGTAAAAATAACGCCCAAAAGAAGTGCTTTTAAGGGATTCCCAAAAAGATATCTATCCAACATCACTTCAAACCGTGCACTTACGAGTTTTTTAGTACTATCAACAATCACCTTTAATCCCACATAAAGAGATATAACAGCCAGTGGAATGGTAATCCACACCTTACCAGCGCATACTACTATAATGAATTTTACTATAGGTTTGAATATTAGTTTTAAGGGACTTACAATATGCAAGCCTCCTACCGAAGAAAAAACCTTTGTTAAAAAACCAGATGTTTTCTGTATAGGATGGAATATAATCTCCAGAGGAAAAAGAACAAGCACTGAAAGTAGATTAAAAAAGTCATGAACAATTGCAGCAGGCATTGCATTCTCAAATTCACTTTTTCGTGTAATATGAAACAAGGCTACCAACGTATTTGTCACTGTGGTACCTATGTTTGCTCCCATTATAACAGGAATTGCATGAGAGAGAGGAATACTTCCAGAAGCAACAAGACCAACTGTAAGTGAAGTAGTTAAAGAAGAGCTCTGCACTATAGTTGTAGTGATTATTCCTATAAAAAGCCCTACAAAAGAATTGGTAGTAATTGCAATCAACCTTTCTGCAAATCCTTTTCCCATAAGTTTCATTGAACCACTCAAAAGTTCTATACTTGTAAAAAAGAGGAACAAACCAACCAAAGGTAAAACAAGTTTAAGTATTTTTCTCATCCCATTACCCCTTTATTTAAGATAAAACTCTGCAAGAGAAAAATATTTGGGCCCCTGTGAAGAAAGTTCACTTCTATACAGAATAAATTTATCTACCAGAAAAATCCTGCTTCTGTAAGGTATTTTAAGAGAAACACCAGTAGGTATTCTTAACCTTCCTATTGTGAGATGAGGGGTAAATCTATGATGTTCGTTTTTAAATCCAAGGGGGGTTGTAGCTTTTTCTATCATTTTATTCAAACTTTTAAAATCATCTTCGCCTTCTTTAATTCCTATCCATATTACCCTTGCCCTTGAAAGGGATGGAAAAGCTCCTATTCCTTCAAGACCTGCTTTAAATTTTGATACTTTTTTCACTATCCCCTCCATTATGTTTTTAACTTCCTTTACTTTCTTATCGTCAATGTTTCCAAGAAACTTTAAAGTAATGTGAAGATTCTTCTCTTCAACCCATTTCACATTTTTAATCTCTTTTTTCAAAGGTTCTATAACAATTTTTGTAACCTCTCTTCTAATATCAGAAGGAATAGGAATCCCTAAAAAGGCTCTTATCTCCATTTACTAAATTAAATTAACTGCAAAATAAATCTTCTTAGCAAGTCAAGCGTTGCAACAGCAGCTTGCTCTTTAATCATTCTTCTTGTTCCTTTAAATATCTTTTTTTCCACCACCGTATCCTCTTTGTCTGCAACTCCCATATATACAAGTCCAACCGGCTTTTCCTTAGTACCTCCTGAAGGACCAGCAATACCTGTTATAGATATGCCAACGTCTGTACTATATCTCTCTCTCACTCCTACAGCAAGTTCTTTTGCCACCTCTTCACTTACTGCTCCGTACTTTTTTATCGTTTCTTCCTTTACCCCACATAATCTAATCTTAAGTTCATTGCTGTATGCAACTATACCTCCTTTAAAATATTCAGAACTTCCTGGAACATTGGTAATTCTATCCTGTACAAGTCCCCCGGTACATGATTCTGCTACAGAAAGACTCATTCCTTTTTTCTTTAAAATCTCTCCTATTACCTCTTCTATTTCCTTCTCATCTGTAGCATATACGTTTGGAGCAAGATAAGATTCCACTTCCTTTACGACCTTTTTTAATCCTCTTTTACCCTCAAGATGCAACCTTATATCCACTCCTGTAATTGTTGGATGGAAAGAAAAACTCACATTTCTTGCCTTTTTCATTACCTTAGAAAGTCTATCTTGAATTTCTGTTTCTAAAAGATTTGTAGTCCTAATAACAGCTCTCTGAATTGGAGGAAGAGAATACTTCCCTTCAATATAGGGGATTACACTATCTTCAAACATTCTTTTTAACTCCTCTGGAACTGCAGGAAGCATTATTATAGATTTTTTATTCACAGAAATAATTATACCAGGCGCCATTCCCACAGGATTTTCTATAATGGTAGCTCCTTTAGGGACAAGAGCCTGCTTGGTAGCCAACCCTGGCATTGCAACGCCTTGGTCTTCAAATCTCTTTTTTAACTTAAGAAGTATTGAATCATCTATCACAAGCCTTTTTTTTAAAATATCCGCTACTGCTTCTTTTGTGTGGTCATCTAAGGTTGGTCCAAGACCACCTGTGGAGATTATAATGTCATTTTTTTCCATTGCTCTTCTAAAAGCCTCTTGTATCTCGTCTCTTACATCACCCACAGTTGTAATTCTTGTTACCTCTATCCCTATATCTTGAAATCTCTTTGCAATAAAATTTGAATTGGTATCCACCACCTCCCCTGTAACAATTTCATCACCTACTACTATAATCTCTGCCTTTATGTGTGCCATTTTACCACCTCCATTAACAATCTGGTAACTATGTTCGCCATACCCCCTGCTACAATATCATCTACCACTACCCCACTCTTTTTAAAACTTTCTGCATAGTTAACAGGGGGTAGTTTAAAAATATCAAAAACTCTAAAAAAAATAAAACCCGAAATAACAGAAAATAAAGATAGAGGTAAAAAAAGGTAACTCACAAGCATTCCTACAAACTCATCAAGATTTATTCTCCCATCGTCCTTTCCCAGGACTTTTTCTGCCTTTGTAGTCAATGGAAAGGAGATGCCCGTGATTAAAAGGGTAAAAATAAAAAAGTAAAAAGGATATTTACCTATCAAAGCATAAAAAGGAATAGCAATAACTGCCCCTATGGTTCCAGGAGCAAAAGGACTATATCCTGAGAAAAAACATGTGGATAAAAAAACTGATAAATCTATCTTCTTTTTTTCTTCTTTGGAAAGACTCTTTCCCATTCTACAACTAAGTTAGAAAGAATAAATATGGAAGAGTAGGTTCCGATAAGTATACCTACAACAAAAGTAAAACCAAAGTCTTTAATTGTGGGAGCCCCAAAGATCCAAATTGATACTGCTACAAAAAGTGTTGTTAAACTTGTGATAACAGTTCTTGCCAAAGTTGCATTTATTCCAGCATTTACAACCTCTTCAATTGGCCTTCCTTTTAAAAGTTTCATCATTTCTTGAACCCTTACGGATACAACAATAGAATCATTAACCGAATATCCTATTATGGTCAAAAGCGCAGCAACTATTGCTATGGTTATTTCCTTACCAAGTAAAGTAAGGATACCAAGGGTAATAAATGCATCATGAAAAAGTGCCAAAACTGCTCCTACTCCAAATCTAAAGTCAAGTCTAAGCCCCACATAAATAAGTATTCCCAACATTCCTAAAAGGAGTGCATAGATCGCTTTTAACTGTAATTCCTTACCTATTCTCGGACCCACCGTTTCTTCCCTTCTTAAATCAACATCCAGGTTCTTTATCCGTTTTTTAAGTTTTGCTATTAGAATATCAGAAAAACTTCTCCCCTGTTCAAGTTTTTCCTTTGGGGGAACCTTTATGATGTATTCATAACCTCCTCCTATCCTCTGTATTTCTGCCCGAGGCTCCCCAAGTTCAGAAAGCACAGCTCGTATTTCTTCTGTTTTTACTTCTTTTGAAAACTTCAGTTCAATCAAAGTACCACCTGTAAAGTCAATTCCATATACAGGTCCACCTCTTACGATAAGAGCAATCACCGAAAGCAAAAATAAACATCCTGATATAATATATCCTATCTTCCTTTTCCCAACAAAATCTATCTTTGTCTCTTTAAAAAAAGATATCATTCTCTCCTCCTTATATCCACAGTTTTGTCACAGGTTTTCTTAACCACCATTCAAAAACTCCTCTGGTAAAGTAAACTGCTGTAAGAAGATTTATAATTAATCCAACCATAAGCGTAAGAGCAAATCCACGTATAGGGCCTGTTCCAAGCCAGTATAGAATTATCGCTGTAATTATTGTTGTAATATTGGCATCTACAATGGTTCTTATAACTTTAGAATATCCTGCATCTACTGCAGACCTCGGCGTTTTTCCGGTTCTGAGTTCCTCTCTTATTCTCTCAAATATCAAAACATTTGCATCAACAGCCATTCCTATGGTAAGGGCAATACCTGCTATACCAGGTAAGGTAAGAGTAGCTCTAAAACCCGATAAAACAGCCAAAAGAAAGAATATGTTAAGCAACAGTGCAAAAACTGCTATAAAACCAGACAAACTATAATAAATCACCATAAACACCACCACTGCAATAGCTCCAATTAATGCAGCAAGAATTCCAAGTCTAATGGAGTCAAGTCCAAGGGTGGGTCCGACACTTCTTTCCTCTGCAATTTTTACAGGAGCAGGAAGTGCACCTGAACGTAGAACAATTGCTATCTCCTTTGCCTTGTCCGCATCTATTCCTCCTCCTGAAATTCTCGCTCTACCATAAGGTATTCTTTCTTCTATTGTAGGCGCACTTCTCACCACACCATCCAGAATTATAGCAAGTCTTCTACCTATATTTTCTCCTGTTACTCTATCAAAAATCCTTGCCCCTCTACTATTTAATCGGAGTTGAATTTCCCAACTTCCCTGAAGATTTGGATCAGTACCTTGATAAGGAGAATGCCTGGCATCTGCAACATAGGCTCCTGTTAACTGAACTTTTTTCTCTACAAGGTACACCCTTCTTATACTCCTACCCTGATATTCCTCTTCAGGACCAAACATAAACTCAACATCAGAAGGAATTAGATGAGATGCCTCCTTTATCATCTTCTTCACCTCTGGTAAGTTCTCCTCATCCACCGCAACATCAGTTCCAACTGTTATAAGATACTTAAAAAAGGGATTCTCCTTTGAAAGTGTATCCTTTTTAAAATAGTTGTTGATATCTGTATAAATGGCTTGAGCCCTCTCTGGATCTACAAGAAATCTGAATTCAAGCTGCGCAGTCTGTCCTATAAGACTTTTAGCCCTTTCCCTCTGCACTCCTGGTAACTGAACAAGTATTCTATCTTTACCGATTTTCTGAATAACAGGTTCATAAACACCGAACTGGTCTATTCTGTTTCTTATCACTTCAAGTGCCCTATCCGTAGCATCCTTTGCCTCTTCAGGGCTCAATTTACTCTTATCCACTTCAAGCACAAGGTGCATTCCTCCTACAAGATCAAGCCCTAAATGTAATGACCTTTTCTGCAACTTTATTTTCTCCTCTTCAGATAAATCCTTAGAGGTATAGAGTACAATGGTAGGATATAAAAAATATATGCCTACTATAACAAGGGCTATAAAGATGATGAACTTCCATTTAAGGGTTTTCATCTATTCCTCCTTTGAATATTCCTTTATGATCTCTACCATTTCCCTTACCGCTCTTTCAAATCCTACAAAAACTGCTCTTGCAACAATTGCAAAGCCAATACTAAATCCTTCTATTTCAGGAATTTTTAAAAGAGGTATTATATTTTCATAGTTTATACCATGCCCTGCATGCACTGAAAGACCGAGTTTTTTCCCATATTTTGCTGCATCCTTTAAGATTTTAAGATGTTTCTCTCTATTCTCTACCTCTTTTGAATACAAATCTGTATTCAACTCTATTCTATCTGCTCCTACTTTTTTCGCTATTCTTATAACCTCTTTGTAAGGCTCTATAAAAATGGAAACTCTTATTCCTGCTTCTTTAAGTCTCTTTATCACAGGTATTATATCTTTCTCCACTTTCTTAAGATTCAACCCTCCCTCTGTAGTTACCTCCTCAGGCCTTTCAGGAACAAGAGTAACCTGATGAGGTTTTATTCTCAACGCAATATCCACCATCTCCTCTGTTGCAGCCATCTCAAGATTAATCTCCCCCTTAACAACCCTTTTTAAATTCTCTACATCCTCCTCCTTAATGTGTCTTCTATCCTGTCTGAGATGACAGGTAATTCCACATGCACCTGCAAGTTCTGCTAACACTGCTGCATGAATAGGCGACGGAAAATTTTCTTTTCTTGCCTCTCTTAAAGTGGCAACATGATCCACATTCACAGAAAGCTCTTTCATGGATTGTTTATTATACCCCAAAAAATATATTAGTCAAATATCCATTAACACCACTCCATGCCTTAACCATTCCACTCTCTCAAACCCTCAAAAAGTGTAACATTTATGTTACATTTAAATACAGTCTAAGCCTCATAATTACAGATACATACAAAAACCCTTCAAAAGTGTAACATTTGTGTTACATTCAAAGGCAATTTAAGTAATGTAGTTACAAAGCATACAAATACATTTAAAAACTGTAACATTTATGTTACATTTTTGTTATATTCTGAAAAGCTTTCAATTTTTAAGTATAGGTATTTCATAACTTAATTTTTAGAATCTTTGGCATGTTTTTCGCTATATAATATTGGGTGTAGAGAAAGGGGGTGAGATGATAAGAAAAAAACCTTGACAAAAGAATAAAAAAATATAAAATTAGGAAGTGTAAAATGAGAGGAGTAATAAAAATATTGGTTTTAGGTATGGTGGTGATGGTTATAGCCCAGCCTTCCTATGATGAGAGGTGGGAAGGAGAGGCAGAAGGCACAGTAGTGGTGGATGGAGATACAATTGAGCCATGGGCTCACTGGACTGCCTGGGTTGAATATGATTATGTGCCTGGTAAGGATACTATTTGGGGAGTATGGCAGGATACGGAGACAGATGCATATGGAAATATATATGGTCATAGAAATGAGTCTGATGGTTCCGTTTCTGGAACATGGGATTGTGCTAATTATAATGTCTCTGGAGGATGGTCCGGAACCGCCACTGGTGGCGTAGGTAGTAAAGGCTCAGGAAAGTGGTGGATAAATGGGGAAGATAGTACAGGATGGTGGGAAGGTGAAAGAAAGGAGTAAAAATAAAGAGGGGGAGAGTTAAAAGGCTCTCTCCCTCTTTTTAAGGAGGGAATATGATGATGTTTTTACTTTTTTTTCAATGATTATAAAAGATGATTTCCTTATATCTAAGGATAATCCAGTGCCATCTTCAAAATCAAAGGTCTATGGGAAAGGTAGCAAAAAGGGAATCACAATTGTATGGCAAGATGAAAGGCTTGGAGGTGCATTTATAAAAGGAGATTATGCAGAAATTTTTTTCCAGAGTTTTGATTCCTTGAGGATGAAAATAGGAGGTAATAGAAGACTCGACATTACCCCTGAATGGAGGGTAAGAGTAGTGGGTGGTATAGGATACTTTGATAAGGATGTTTCATTTCTCTGGAATACGGGAGATGGATTGTATTTTTGTAAGTATTCTAATAAAGGGGAACTTAAAATAAAAAGAAAAAGGATAATCAGTGATGAAGAGTTTTATGGAAACTTGCGTCCTGATAAACCTGTTGGTTATTCAACTAATGAGATAAATAAAGGATTGGTATGCTTTACTGTGAGTTGTAAAAATGAAGGAGATAGAGTTTATGCTCTCTGTATCAATTCATGTGGTGAAGTTGTTCTTCCCATATTTACTGTAGATAGTATGCTTCCCGGAACCCCTTATTTCTGGAATGCAAAAGGTGCTATTTCAGATAGGGCATTTGGAGTTATTTATTGGGAAGGTGGGGTTGAGTATCGGATTAAGATATATACTCTTGATGGAAAATTTATTGATAAAATAATTTTGGGAAAGGGAGAGGGAACTCCCTATATTGAGATGGTAATGGATACCATTTATGTTGTGTGGTGTGAGTATCCTGAGATGAGCGTGTGGCTTGAGAAGTATGTTTTGAGAGAAGGTGGGGTTTCAAGGGAGTTTAAGGAGATGTTAAGCAAGGATGCATTGTGGTCTTCAAACATGCAGGTTGCTTTTGAATGGTGGGATAGGGATGAAGGACCTGTGGAAATTCCTTCTCTGGTTGTGATGACCGCATGGCATGACTGGGATGAAAAGAAGATAAAGTGCAGGGTATATTCAGGAGCAACTGGTGGTGAAATTGCAGGTGGTTCTTTTTCTCCCTCCGTTTCTGATACTGCAACTCCTGACTTTTCCCTTTTCTATGGTGCAGGTAGGTTTCACATAGCATATGTTGACGACAGTAACCGGGTGATTGATGTTGCAACATATCTTACTCCTGATACCGAGCTTGTGTTTGCAGGTCCTCAGGTTGTAAGTGATGACAGCTGTGGTGAAGGATGGAGTGATGCAAGGCTTGCGGTTAACAGTAATGGAGATTTTGCAATTCTTTACTGGTCACCGGAAGGAAAGGCATTTGTAAAGTTTTTTGACAGAGATGGAAATCAGATATCCAAAGAGATAGATATTTCTACTCTCTTCACAACAAGATGTCCTTCAATGATAGCTCCAATGATAGCAATGGATAATGAAAGAAATTTAATGGTAATAGCTTTGGAGGATTGGCTGGAGACTCTTCCGCCTATAAGGATAGAGTTTTATGGATTGATTGTTAAGCCTTCAGGAGAAATAAAGAGGTTCAATATAGGGAGGTATCCTGAGGAGCTATACATAGGCGATAGTTATCTCACCTGTAATTCAAAAGGGGATTTCCTTTTCCTGTGGGATGAATTTCCATTTGGTTCTGAGGAAGAGAGAAATGTTATAAAGGGCAGGTTTTTTGATGCAAATGGAAGGCCAAAGACAGATGTTTTTACTCTCAAGTTTCCTCTTGGCCCTATACACCCCACTGGAGCTGATGTTTTTGAGAATGGAGGGGCGGTTGTGGCGGCTGCAATGTCAAATGCTGCACGCTCATGGGCAGTTGTGATAGACAGCACCGGTAATCCTTTGACAGAGTTAATAGAGTTTATACGCACCTATCCCGTTATTGCCTGTGATGGGAGGAATAGATGGGTGATGGCGGGATTAAATGTAAAGCCAAACTACATGGTTTTTGATAGAAAGGGCAATGTGATAAAGGATTTGCAGGTGATAGATGCATATACATTTCCTTGGCCTTCTTTCTTTGGTCCTCGCCAGTTGTGGTGTGATATGGATACATCAGGGAGGTTTATAATCTACTGGACAGATTTTACTGAGGATGCAAATCCTGATGTAAGGGCACAGATATTTTCAAGGGATGGTGACCCGGTATCAGAGATATTTGAGGTTCATAATCCTGATGCATTTCCTTATGAGTATCAGCTTTCTACCTGGCAGGGACTTGGAGTGACATCGGATAGGATTTATTTTATGTGGCTTGACAATCGCAGGATAAAGGGTTGGGACATATATGCAAAGGTAACGGACTGGGAGTATCCAACAGGAATTAAAGAAAAGAGAGAAAGTAAAAACTTAGATATAGAGTATTTGGGACCCCATATTTTAATAAGGTTTTCCCTTTCTTTTCCTCAGAATTTATCTATCAAACTCTACGATGTTTCAGGAAGAGTGGTAAAAAGCATCTTTTTAAAGGCAAAGAAAGGAGAAAATACAATTGAGATAGAAAAAAATTTCCCTCCTGGAGTGTATTTTTTGAGAATAGAAGGGAAGGAAAAAGAATATAGCACTAAGATTCTCATTGTAAAAGGGAAATGAAAAGGAAGAAAAATTGACAAAAAATAAAAAAAATATAAAATAGGGGTGGTGAGAAGAGTAATAAAAATATTGGTTTTAGGTATGGTGGTAATGGTTATAGCCCAGCCTTCCTATGATGAGAGGTGGGAAGGAGAGGCAGAAGGCACAGTAGTGGTGGATGGAGATACAATTGAGCCATGGGCTCACTGGACTGCCTGGGTTGAATATGATTATGTGCCTGGTAAGGATACTATCTGGGGTATATGGTGGGATGATGAGGGAGATACAGGGAGGATATATGGACACCGAGATGAAGCAAACGACTCTGTTTTTGGAACATGGGATTGTATCAACTGTGATGTATCTGGGGAATGGGAGGGAAAGGCAAATTATCCTACGACAGATAATGCACAAGGAGAGTGGTGGGTAACAAGTGGTGGAACTGGGGATGGCACATGGAGTGGGCATAGAGAAGAATAAAAACATGGGAGCCGGAAATCCGGCTCCCATAAAAAGGAGGTAAAAAATGATATTTTTATTGTTTTTAATAGTTATAAAAGATGATTTCCTGGTATCTAAGGATAATCCATGCCATTCTTTTAAGTGTCAGGTTTTTGGAAAAGGAGAGGTGGATGGTTATACCATTGTATGGAGAGATGGGAGAACCGGAACAATTAATTTACCGAGTTTTTATGAGGAAATTTTCTTTCAGTGTTTTGATTCAAATAGAGTTAAAATTGGGGATAACACAAGACTTGGGACATCTTCTGAGTGGAAGACAAGATATCTCGGGGGCATAGGATACTTCAAAGATGCAGTATCATTTATATGGAATGAAGGATCCGGGATGGGGCAGGCAGATATTCAGGATACCATGGGAACCATTTACTTCTGTAAGTATGATAACAATAGGAATATGGTGATAAAACCTAAAAAACTCATTGATCATAATGATATTCGTATTTATCCATTTTATCCAGTACATTATTCTACCAATGGATGTAACAGAGGACTGGTATGTTTTGGGGAGATTGGAGAAAAGAAAACAAACTTTTATGCCTTGGTTATTGATTCTTGTGGAGAAATTCTTCTTCCTTTATTTGTTGTGGATACGGTTTCTGGGTCCCATCCAATTGTGAGGGGAGCAATATCAGACAGGTATTTTGCAATATTTTATTCCACCACTTTCAATCCTGCTATTTCCAGGATGAAGGTCTATTCAATTGATGGAAAGGAAATTGATAGGATAGTTTTTGGAGAAAGCTTCAAGGCTTCTGCTATTAAAGTATTTCTTGACACAATTTATGTTGTTTGGAGTCCGTATTTTTATGATAGGGGTGAAGAGCTATGGTTGGAGAAGTATGTGGTTAAGGATGATGGTGTTGAGAGGGTATTTCAGGAGATTTTGATGAATAGATATCCAGCAAATATGCAGGTTGCTTTTGGATGGTGGGATAGGGATGAAGGACCTGTGGAGGTTCCTTCTCTGGTTGTGATGATCGCGTGGCATGACTGGGATGAGAAGAAGATAAAGTGCAGGGTGTATTCAGGAGCAACTGGTGGTGAAATTGCAGGTGGTTCTTTTTCTCCCTCTGTTTCTGATACTGCAACTCCTGATTTTTCTCTTTTCTATGGTGCAGGAAGGTTTCACATAGCATATGTTGATGACAGTAACCGGGTGATTGATGTTGCAACATATCTTACTCCTGATACCGAGCTTGTGTTTGCAGGTCCTCAGGTTGTAAGTGATGATACCTGTGGCAGGGGATGGAGTGATGCAAGGCTTGCAGTAAACAGCAATGGAGACTTTGCAATTTTTTACTGGTGCTATTATTATGACAGTCTGCGTGCCTTTGTGAAATTTTTTGATCAAAATGGAGATGAACTTTCAAAAGAGATTGAGGTTCCTCTTCGTTTCACAAGGTTTACCAATGTAACGACGGCTATGGATGATAGGAGAAATTTGATGATAATACATGCTCCTGAGGTTCTGGAAAAAAATGAGAATGGTCGTCCCACAAGGATAAGGTTTTATGGGGTTATTGTTAATCCCTCTGGAGAGGTCAAAAAGTTTACCATAGGGGAGTATCCACCTGATGAGTTTTACATGTCCTGGCATAGTTATGTTGCATGTAATTCTAAAGGGGATTTTCTTATACTCTGGTGTCATTTTCCTGGAGGGGATGGTCCTGAAAATGTTATAAGGGGCAGGTTTTTTGATGCAAATGGAAGACCGAAAACAGATGTTTTTACTCTCAAGTTTCCCATAGGTCCCATAATGCCCACTGGGGCTGTTGTTTTTGAGGATGGAGGGGCGGTTGTAGGAGCTGCACTGTCAAATGCTGCACGCTCATGGGCGGTTGTGATAGACAGCATCGGTAATCCTTTAACAGAATTAATAGAGTTTATACGCACTTATCCTGTTATTGCCTGTGATGGGAGGGATAGATGGGTGATGGCAGGATTAGATGTAAAGCCAAACTGCATGGTTTTTGATAGAAAAGGAAATGTGATAAGGGATTTGCAGGTGATAGATGCATATACATTTGCCTGGCCATCCCCAATTTTCCCTCAGCAGTTATGGTGTGATATGGATACATCAGGGAGGTTTATAATTTACTGGACAGATTTTACCGAGGATGCAAATCCGGATGTCAGGGCACAGATATTTTCAAGGGATGGTGACCCGGTATCAGAGATATTTGAGGTTCATAATCCTGATGCATTTCCTTATGAGTATCAGCTTTCTACCTGGCAGGGACTTGGAGTGACATCGGATAGGATTTATTTTATGTGGCTTGACAATCGCAGGATAAAGGGCTGGGACATATATGCAAAGGTAACGGACTGGGAGTATCCAACAGGAATTAAAGAAAAGAGAGAAAGTAAAAACTTAGATATAGAGTATTTGGGACCCCATATTTTAATAAGGTTTTCCCTTTCTTTTCCTCAGAATTTATCTATCAAACTCTACGATGTTTCAGGAAGAGTGGTAAAAAGCATCTTTTTAAAGGCAAGGGAAGGAGAAAACAGGGTTGAAATAAAAAAGGATTTTCCCCAGGGAGTGTATTTTTTGAGGATAGAAAAAGGGAAAGTTTTACACAAAAAAATAATAATATTGTAAGTGAAATGTTGAAAAAGATATAAATATACAGTGACATAGTAAGAAAGTTCAAAAATTCTTCACACTCAATTTGCATTTTTAGAAAAAATATGTATACTTTCAAAAAGGAGGCTGTAATGGTTTCATTACCGAAAAGTACTGTATACGGGGATGGTGTTAAAATCAACTCTTTACATGCAATACAGCTTCTTGACATGGAAATTACATCTGTTAAAAGAAAAAGACGTGTAAAAAGTTCTTTGAGCACAATGTTCTTTATCAACCTCCTCTACAAAAAAGAATGCAATAAAATTACTGTCCAGATGGATCCTGTAATAACTCACAAGAGTTATGACTACATAAATCATTGCTATAGAAACAGCAATAATAAAAAAGATAGTTTCCAAAAATTAAAGAAAATTTACAACGAAGTAATAAACTTAACTAACAGGTGAGCAGGTATAAAATAGTAGAAAAGATAGGGGAGGGAAATTACACCGTAGTATATAGAGCATATGACATCCTTTCTCAGAAGGAAGTGGCATTAAAAACTCTAAAGAACAAAGGAATTGATCCCGTGATTCTTAAAAGAGAGTATGTATTTTTAAAAAAATGCTCCCATCCTTATATAGTAAAGGTATATGAAGCAGGGTACTTAAAAGACACTCCTTATTTTACAATGGAGTACATAAAAGGAGAGGATATAAAGCAGTATCTAAAAAAGAAACGAAACGAGCAAAATTTCTGGACAATTTTTTCCACGCTCTTTTTAAAAATAGTTGCAGGAGTATCCCACTTTCACTTTAAAGGAATAATACATGGCGATCTCAAACCAAACAATATTCTTGTAGATGAACAGGACAATGTGAAAATAATAGATTTTGGTTTTGCCTTATTAAAAGGAGAAAAACCAGAGGGAACTACAGTAGTATACACTGCTCCTGAAATCCTTAAAGGAAACCTTGATTATAGAGCAGACATTTATGCTATAGGGATGATAATGTACGAAATTATAGAAGGTAAAGATTTATTTACTCAACTCACCCCTGTAAATATTGTAAAAGAAAAGTTAAAATTTATTCCTTCTTTTTCAAAACCTATACCTTCTGAACTTAAAAATCTTGTGAAAAATATGCTTTCTCCAGAACCTTTCTTCAGACCGGATGCAAAAGAAATATACAGCACACTTTCAAAACTATCTGCAGAAAAAATAGAGATACAATCCCAAGAGGAAATGACCACAATGCCAGTGGTAGGAAGAGAAGAACTAATAGATACTGCTTTAAAAGAGGGTAACAAAATAATATTCTATGGAGACCATGGTTATGGAAAATCAACTTTATTAAAAGAAATATCTTTTAGGGCTTGGCTTAAGAAAAAAAGGGTATTTGAAATCAATAAAGATAAAGAATACCTGCTTCTTGAATATTTAAAAACTCACTATAAAGTTAAAGCAACATCCAGGGAACATCTGTTTGCAGATATTGTATCCTCCCTTGAGAAAGAGTACGACATCTTCATATTTGATGACCTACATCTATACTCTGAAGATGATATTGAGTTTGCAAGGTATCTTTATCTTTCCACAAAGAAGAATGTAATATTCTCAGCATTACCTTTAGAGTCCTTAAAAAAGAAGTTTGAAGAACCAGGCAGAATAGCGATAAAAAATATTCCTTCATTATCACCTAAAGAAATAAAAACTCTTGTATATATTCTTTTCCCAACCCTATCTCAGAAAGAGGAACTTACAGAAGAGCTCTATAGAATAACAAAAGGAATACCTCTGCTTTTAAAAAGCATTATTGAGATATTTTTAAAAGAAAAAATCCTTAAAAAAGAAGAGGATAAATTTATTTTTAATAGAGAGAAAATCAAAGGGTTAGAACTACCGAAAACTGTAAAAGAATTTGTAAAGAATTCATTCAAAGAATTAAATGAAGATGAAAAAAACTTCTTACTTGCTGTCCACCTATTAAAAGACTTTGCATCCTTATCCAACATCTATCAAATGGTACAACTAAAAGAGGATAAGATATATTCCATAGCAGAAAGTTTAAAAATAAAAGAACTTATAAAAATAATCCAAAAAAACAACACAATTATCTACACACTTTCAACTGGAATTTATATCCCCTTTATAAAAAAACTAAAAAGTTATAAAGACCTTTTGGAAAAAAGTATAAAAATAATTGAAAAGGAAAACAGCACCAAAAAAATATATCTTCTTGCAGAATACAACCATATTCTCGGTAAAAAAGAAAAGGCAGTTGATTATCTCTACACTGCAGTAAATACGGCAAGAAAAACCTCCCTCCTTTGTGAAGCAAAGAAATTTATAGAAATACTCATCCAGAACTATCCTATAGAAGACATACCAAACCCTTGCAAATTTTGTATTGTAGCCGGAGACATCTATCTACTGCTTCATGAATTAAAAAAGGCTCAGACATTTTTCTCAATATCATTTTCCTTCTGCCCTCAAGAAAGAAAAAGTGATATTCATCACAGGATTGCTCAAACAATGTTTTATCAGGGAAATATCAAAGATGCAAAACTGGAAACAATAAAGGGATTAAAATATGCAAAAGATAAACATGAATTATTGAATTTTCTATCATGGCTTTACATCTTTGATGGTGAAAAGCAAAGAGCAGAAAGAATCTTAAACCATGTAATAGCACATACAAATAACAAAGAGATACTTTCAAATGCATACTATAACCTTGCAATACTTTACAAAAAATATAACCAATTTATTAAATGTGCTACGGTGCTTGGGAAAAGCATAAAATATCTAAAGGAAAAAGACATCTATGGTTATGCGTTAAGACTTGAAATTGCTTGTGAAATGCTACTTCAGAAGGGATTTTTTAGAAATGCAGAAAGAATACTTTTAAAAATAAAAAATATTTGGGGAAAAATTAAAAACTTAAATAAATATACATCAACTTTAATAAACATGGGAAGAATAAAAAGATTTGAAAATCCCAAAAAAGCACTTGAATACTTCCATCAAGCAGAAATCATGAGTCTCAAAATAAAAGATTATGAACTTTTTGCAAGTGCCCTTCTTAACTCTGCATTCTTATTTGAAACATACGGAAGAACTGAACAGGCTCTTGAAAGCATAGGTAAACTTCTTACATACGAACAAAAAATTTCAGAAGAGAGATTTTGTAAAGGAGTTTTTTATTATACAAAGTATCTACTTTTAACGAATCAGATAGAAAAAGCAGAAGAATTTCTTAAAACCATCAAAAGGAAAGACTCTTCTTGGTGCCTTTTATCACAGACATTGGTTCTTTTTGAAAAAAATGATGATAAAAGATTCAGAAAGGAGATGGTAGAAATACTATTAAGGGAAAATACCGAAGAAGAAGTCTCTGAAGCTCTTAATATTCTTTTTGAATATCATTACAATAAAAATGATTTGGAAAGATGTAAAACCATCCTTGAAAGGATTAAAAAGATATCATATGCGAAAAAAAATCCTTTTAAAGAAGTTGAGATAATGTTAAAAACAGCAATCCTTTTAAAAGATAAAAAACTACTTGAAGAAACAATAAAAAGAGCAGAAAGAATTCACTATTTCAATGCAAAACCCCTTGCCCTATCTATACTTGGAAAGATATATTATGAGAAAGGAGATTACTTGAAGGCATATAAACATCTAAAAGAAGCAAGGGAAAATTTTGAGAGAATAGGAATGATAAATACCGCAGAAAAGATAAAAAAATATGAAGAAAAAGCAAAGGAAAAAAGTATAGAAATCCAAGTACCGGAAAGGAAATACTTAGATACACTTGAAAGAATAAGCGCTGTGGTAAAGGACTATTTTGGAAAAGATGAGTTTTTCCTTGAACTTTTAAACATTCTGATAGAAGCAACCTCTGCAGAAAGAGGAATGGTCATGATAGGGGAGAACCAAGAAAATCTATACTGCGTGGGAACTACAAATATAGATGAAGTTACTTATGTCGATGCAACCGCATTTTCAAAGACTGTATTAAAACATGTAAGAGAAGGTAAAAGAGGGATATATACAGAAGATGCAACAAAAGATCCCAGGTTTAAAGATGCAGAAAGTGTCAAACTAAAAGAGATAAAGTCAATTCTATGCGTTCCATTAATGGCAAAAGATGAAGTTATAGGAGTTCTCTATCTTGATAGTTCACTCAAAAAAGGACTCTTTACAGAAGAAACTCTAAAATTCATGGAGTCTGTATCAAATATAATAGGCACATTTGTGTATACCTCTTATACCGCAGAGAAAAAGTTTAAAGAACTTGAAAGGATAAAACTAAAAACTCAAGAAATAGTAATAGGAAGATCAAGAAAAATAAAAAGGATATTCAAGGAAATCCAACAAATTGCTCAAACAGATTCAAACATCCTCCTTATAGGAGAAACAGGAACAGGTAAAGGGGTAATTGCACGGTTAATTCATGAAAAGAGCAGGCGGAGCGAATATCTCTTTCAGTATATAAACTGTGGAGCAATTCCCTATGAACTATTTGAAGCAGAACTATTTGGATACAAAAAAGGAGCCTTCACAGGTGCAAGAGAAACAAGAAAGGGCTTACTTGAAGAGGCTCATAAAGGAACCGTTTTTTTGGATGAAATAGCAAATATTCCAATATCTGTCCAGGCAAAGTTGCTGGATGTAATAGAGCGAAAAAAAATAAGAAGGCTTGGAGAAAATATAGAAAGGGATATTGATGTAAGGTTTATATTTGCAACAAACAGAGATTTAGAACAAGAAATAGAAAAGGAAAAGTTCAGAAATGACCTGTATTACCGAATTTCAACAACTGTTATTGAAATTCCACCACTAAGAGAAAGAAAAGAAGATATTCCTATATTTGTAGATTTCTTCATAGATAAATTTTCAAAAGAACTTAACAAAAATATAAAGGGAGTTTCACAAGAAGCCATGGAAATACTATTAAAATACCACTGGCCAGGAAATATAAGAGAGCTTTCCAATGTAATTGAACGGGCTGTAATTATGGCAGATAAAGAAACCATAGGCAAAAATCACATAGATAGAGGAATAATTGAATCAGTAATACCACCAGCCCCTCTAAAAATTGAAACAGAAAAAGTAAAGAAAGAGATGATAATAAAGGCACTTCAACTCCACAAAGGTAACATCAAAAAAACAGCCCAATACCTGCACATAACCCGTCAACACCTCTCCAGGCTTTTAAAAAGATACAACATTGACCCAGCCCAGTATAAACACCCCCAAAACCCCCAAAAAGTGTAACATTTATGTTACATTTTGAGGCGGTCTAAGTTACGTAATTAAGTATATATACAAATACCCCCAAAAAGTGTAACATTTATGTTACATTTTGAAAAAACCCCAATTTTTAAGTTACGGTGTTTTTTGACTTAATTTTTAAAATCTTTGGCATGTTTTTCGCTATATAATTATTAGTGTATGAAAAGGGAAATAAAAAACAAAAAAATAAAAAGGAGGTAAACATGAAAAAGTTGTTAGCATTGCTTGTTTTTGTTGGTGGTTTGCTTTTTGCTGATCCGCCTTCCCCTTGTGGTGGACCTGGAGATGATCCTCCTGATCCTACACCACCACCTCCTATTCCTATAGACGTAGAAAATATTGTTGAGGTGATACCGGGGGAGTAATGCTTAGAACTGAGGGGGCAATAAGGCTGAAGGCGAGAAAGGGATTAAAGGGATTAGAGATAAAGAATGGGGACTATGTACGCATATTCACCACTACCCTGGATGATGAGTTTCTTGCAGAAATCCTTCGTTCTGTACCCAGATGTTATGAAGTACGGATAAAGCATGAAAGATTTGATGTTGAACTTTCCCTTACGCATTAGCATGGGGAGGGGGTGTTGTCTATGGAGCATAGGAAAGGAGTAAAGAATGTTAAGGATGAGTAGGAGAATAGTTGCCACTATAAGAGAGCCTGATAAGGATAGAAGAGGAAGGGTAGTTGCTGTAATAATAGAACCTTATGAAATAGTATCTTTTAAAGAAATTTTGAAACTTGCATGCAATGGAACGGTATTTTATGTCAAAAATGGACATTACTTAGAAAGTGTACTGCCTTTTGATAGGGATGGAGATGGAAAGCCTGATTCCTTTGTATCTGCTTCAGGGGATGAAAAAATCCTTGATAGACTTCCTGTAGTTTCAAAAGACAGAAAGAGTTTGTCTCTATAAAAAGGATTGACTATTTGTGGAAATATATGTATCATTTTAAATGCATGAATGGGCTTTGGCAGATGCAGTAGTAAAAAGTTCTTTAAAAATAAAAGAAGAAAAAAATCTTGAAAAAATAGAAAAAATAACCATAGTTGTAGGAGAGTTACAAGGAATAGAAGAGGAAGTTTTTATTTTTGCTTTAAAAGAACTTTTTAAGGAAAACAGCATGGTAAATGTAAAGTTGGATATCAGAAAGGAAAAAGTAATTTTGAGATGTAAGAACTGTGGAACGGAGTGGGAATACCAAAGTGAAAACCTAACAGAGGAAGAAAGAGAAGCTATTCATTTCCTTCCCGAACTTTCAAAAGTATATGTAAAATGTCCTTCATGTAAAAGTCATGATTTTGAAATAATAAAAGGAAGAGGCGTATGGATAGAAACCATAGAAGGGATCCAAGAGTAGAATTCATAAAGGAACAGCTGAGAAATATAAAAAAAGTAATAGCCATTGCAAGTGCAAAAGGAGGAGTTGGGAAAAGTTGTGTTGCTTCTTTACTTGCCATTGCATTGGCAGAAAAGGGTATAAAAACAGGGCTGTTAGATCTTGATATATGGAGTCCTTCAACCCATCTTATTCTGGGAATTAAAGATATTTCTTTTAAAGAGGACAGAGGAATAGTTCCTCCTGTAGTACATAAGATCCGATATCTCTCCATTGTATTCTACGAACCTCATAAACCTATTCCTCTAAGGGGAAGGGATGCCTCTGAAGTAATTACAGAACTACTCACCATAACGAGATGGGAAGACACAGAGACCCTCATAATTGATATGCCTCCCGGAATATCTGACCCTACAATGGATGTTTTGAGATTCATAAAAAATGCTTCTTTTGTAGTGGTAACAACTCCTTCAATCCTTGCCTTTGAAACCATAAAAAAATTAATTTCTTTTTTAAGACAACATGATATTGAAATAAAAGGAGTAATAGAAAATATGACATTTAATAACTCAATAAAACCTCAATTAGAGGAAATTGGAATTCACCTGTTATCCTCAATTCCCTATGAAAAAGGATTTGAGGAAAAACTCGGAGATATTGAAAAACTAAAAGAAACTAAATTCTATAAAAAACTCAACAATATAACTTTTTAAAATTGAATTATTCCTCTATTCTCTTTATTACGATTCTTTCTATTTTTTGTTTTTCTGTTTTTATCTTTTCCAATATATTTTGTGCTTTTTCCTTTATCTCCTTCCTAAATTCTTCATCTGGAATATTTTTCAAATTTATAAGCACATTCAAATATGCTCCTTCTGCAGCTGAAAGTGCCTGAGAGACTGCAACTCCTGCATCACTTATAGCATTTTCATTTCCTTTTTGGGCAACGATTTCTATTAGTTCTATTACCCTTTTTAGTCTTTCAAGAACAGAAAAAGGCACTAAGGTAGCGTTCTTCAATGCTTCCTCTATTGCCTGCTCTCTCTTCTTTTTATCCTCTTCCGTTTTTTTAGGAAGTCTATATGCATCCATTACTCGGTTAAATGCCTCTGTATCCCTATCTATATCTTTTATAAACTCATCCTTTAACCTCTGAGCCTCTTCTGCAACCTCTCCCATTAATTCCGTAACCTCTTCATAACCCTTTTTATTATAAGTAAGATTTGCAACCATTGAAATAAGTGCACAGGCATTTGAAGCAGATAGTGCAGAAACACTTCCACCACCTGGAGCAGGAGAATCTGTGGAGAGCTCATCCTCAAAATTCCTTATACTCATCTGTTCAAGTTCTCCAGGCTTTTCAATGTAATACTCTATTATCTTCTTCTCAGGAATAAACTCTTCTATCTGTGAAAGTCCAAGTGAAAGCACTGCTGTATGTATAAGTTCCTTTTCAGGAACCCCTGGAGATTTTTTCTGTTTTAGAAGATAGTACCTTCCTGCCTGAAGTAATGCCTCTTTTGGACACAACCCTACAATTTCGCTTCCTGTAACTCTCAACCCAAGTTTTCCAGCCTCTTCACATACAGTATCAAAAATTACATGCAATGGAGTTATCTTGTAGTTCATCACATTTATAGAAACTTGAGCAAAGCCATATTCATCTATGTACCATCCAACTGCTCTAACTGCTTTTAACCTCCCAGGAATTCTTACTGGAGTTCCATCTGGATTTCTCACAATGTTTCCATTCTCATCCCTTTTCAATCTTCCTCGTTCTCTTATATTTAAAGCTATTTCATGAGCAAGTTTTCTATCTCTTGTATTTAAATTCACATTGTATGCTATTAAAAATTCTCTTGCTCCGATTACTGTAGCACCTGTCTTTGCAATCCAATCGTTGAATTCTGAAGGCCCATAGTCAGGCTTCCATTCAGGATCCTTCAACTTTTCAGGCAATGCTTCATACTCCCCTTTTCTTATATCGGACAAACTTCTTCTTTCAGGTTTTGTAGCAGCCTCTTCATACAAATACACAGGGATACCAAGTTCTTCTCCTACCTTTTTCCCCAGTTCATGGGCAAGCTTCACACAATCCTCCATTGTAACCCCTGATACAGGAACAAAAGGACATACATCGGTTGCTCCTATTCTTGGATGGGCTCCCTTATGTTTTCTCATGTCAATGAGTTCTGCTGCCTTTTTTATTGCACGAAATGCAGCTTCTACTACCTTTTCAGGCTCTCCTATAAAGGTAACAACGGTTCTGTTTGTATCCTGACCAGGATCAACATCCAGCAATTTGACACCTTCAACCTTCTCAATTTCTGCAGTTATTGCAGATATCGTATTTTTATCTCTTCCTTCACTGAAATTTGGAACACACTCAACTATTCTCATACTCCTCCTTTTTATTTTAAAAAAGGATAACATTTTTTTCTCATTTGTCAAAATTTTTGACTTGAAAGAAAAACAGCGTAAAATATCTCAATGGAAATAATAAAAACTGTAAAAGAAATGCAAAAAAAAGCAGATGTATTGAGAAAAAATGGAAAGGTTATAGGTTTTGTACCCACCATGGGATACTTACATGAAGGGCATCTTTCTCTTATAAGAATAGCCAAAAAGAAAAGTGATATAGTAGTCGTAAGTATATTTGTTAATCCAATCCAATTTGCTCCCAGTGAGGACTATGAAAGATATCCAAGGGATTTTGAAAGGGATAAGAAATTACTTGAAAAAGAAAGGGTGGACATTTTATTTTTCCCTTCGGTAGAGGAAATGTATCCTGATAAACTTTTGACCACAGTTTCTGTAAAATACCTCACAGAAACCCTATGCGGTGCTAAAAGACCAGGGCACTTTGATGGAGTTACAACCGTAGTTGCAAAACTTTTTAACATTGTAAAACCTCATTTTGCAGTTTTTGGGGAAAAGGACTTCCAACAACAGGTGGTAATAAAAAAAATGGTAAAGGACTTAAACTTTGATGTAGAAATTATTACATGCCCCACAGTAAGAGAACCAGATGGACTTGCAGCAAGCTCAAGAAACGAATATCTATCCCCTGAGGAAAGGAAAAGAGCAACGGTAATATACAGAGCCTTAAAAACTGCAGAGCATTTAATAAAAAAGGGGGAGGTAAACCCTGACAAAATTAAAAAAATAATTCAGGAAATGATAGAAGAGAAAAAACCATCGAAAATTGACTATGTAGAAGTCGTTGATCCGGATGACCTACATCCTGTAGATAAAATAGAAAAACCTGTACTGATTGCAGTTGCAGTATGGTTCGGTAACGCGAGATTAATAGACAATTTACTTGTTAAATTTTGACAAAAATAAATTATAAAAAATACCTTGATCCAAAATTTATTACAAAGCTTAAAAGTATTGACCTAAGAGCAAAACTGGTGGTTGAAGGATTTCTCGAAGGATTACATAGAAGTCCGTATAAAGGTTCCTCAATAGAGTTTTCTGAGTACAGACCATACATACCCGGAGATGATCCAAGAAGGATAGATTGGAAAGTATATGCAAGAAGGGATAGATTCTACGTAAAAGAATACCAAGAGGAAACAAATTTAAAGGCATACATACTGTTGGATTGTTCTGGTTCTATGAATTATGGAACTCCTATAACAAAATTTGAATATGCTTCTATTCTTGCTGCATCTCTTTGCTTTATTTTGATAAAACAAAAAGATAGTGTAGGATTGGCCTGCTTTGATACAGACATTAAAGAATACATCCCTCCGAAAAGTTCAACCTCTCATTTAAAACTACTGCTCACCACTCTTGAAACCACCTCACCCTCAGGCAAAACGGAAATTTCCAAAGCATTACATAAACTCGCAGAAACGATCAAAAAAAGAGGACTTGTAATTGTAATTTCAGACCTTTTGGATTCCCCGGAAAAAATATTGAAATCCTTAAAACACATAAGGCATAGAAAGCATGAAGTAATAGTATTTCAAATACTCAATCCAGACGAACTCAACTTCCCTTTTCATGGAAGTATTGAAGTTAAGGATATAGAAACAGGGAAAAAACTTTTCGTAGAAGCAGAAATTATAAAAAAAGATTACATAAAAGGAATAAAAGAATTCACCGAATTCATCCATTCAGGGTGTGCAGAACATAACATTGACCACAACCTTCTTGTGACTGATACATCTCTTGAAAGGGCTTTAATGAAATATCTTGAAAAGAGAAGGAGGATGAGATAGAGTTTTTAAGACCGGTTTTTCTTTATCTTCTCCCTATTTCTCTCCTTCCTTTAATTATTCATTTGTTTTCAAGAGCAAAAAAGAAAAAGGTAGTATTTTCATCGCTTATTTTTCTAAAAAATCTTAAAAAGGAAAGGTTCTTATGGTTAAAAATAAGAGAGCTTCTTTTGCTTTTTATAAGAATAGGTTTTATACTTTTACTTATACTTTCACTTGCAGGTCCCACAACAAAAAAAGAAATATTCTTTTTGAAACCTTATGGAGGTGTTGCATTGATAATTGATGATACCTACAGTACCCAGAGATGTTTTGAAAAAATAAAAGAAAATGCAGCACAGTTTATCACAAAACTAAACAGCAAGATTAATATTGGGGTATTTACCTTTTCTGGTAAAGAAATTACAGGAGTTACCTCTCCTCAAGCAAGAAAAAAAGTATTGCAACTCTCTCCTTCTTTTTATGGTGGAGATGGAATTTCAGCGTGGAGAAAAGCTCTCTTTTTTCTTAAAAAAGTTCGGGGTAAGTATATTTTCATCTTCACCGATGGAGAAAAGAAATCTCTGGATTTTTTAAATAAAATAAATATACCCCAAAATTTAATGCTTTATATTATAATTTCAGGAAAGGTAATTGAAAAGAATGTAGGGATAAACGATGTTTATTATCTTCCAAGATATCCTTTACCAAAAGAAAAAATATTCCCTGTAGCAGTGTTAGAGAACAAAGGGAGTATTGACGCAGAAATAGAAGTATCTCTTCACGCCAATGGAATTGTAGAGAAAAAAAAGAGCTTTATTCCTAAAGGGGAAAAAAAAGAGATTTCATTTAATACAACTTTCGAAAGTATAAAAGGATACATTGAAATATCTTCTGACGATGTATGTGGAGATAATAAACGTTACTTTATTTTTTCTCCTTGTAAAAGAGAAAAAATCCTCATAATTAAAGGATCTCATAATCCGTTTTATCTTAAAAATGCAGTGTCACCTGGAGGAAGAGGTTATGAACTGCATGAAGTATCTTATAAAGAATTCTCCATGGATATGTTAAAGAATTATTCTTTAATAATACTTTATACAGTACCTTTTACTTTTGTTGAAAAAATGATAAACTACTGGACAAAACCGCTTCTTATTTTCTGCGATTATTGTGAAAATTCAGAGATAAAAGGTATTTTGAAAGGCACAACGATTAGAAAGGTTCATAAAATAGTTGGAATTTACGAAAAAAATAAAATCATTAAAAATCCATCTTCTGTGTATTTTAAGAAGTACTTAAAGGCAAAAGTTACCTCAAAAAATATTGTCACGATGTTGAAGTTTTCAAACCATGATCCCATGGTAATAGCTCTTAAAGAAAAACCAGTTTATATCTTCTTTTTCATCCCTGATCCTTCATATACTAATTTTATCTACAAACCCGAGTTTGTAATTCTTATACAGAAAATTTTAAGGAAAGTATTAACAACTATTTCAAAGCAAAACTATATGGTAGGGGATACAATAAGATTTGAAACAAAAAAACAATCTCTTCTTGTGGAAACTCCTGTATCCTCTTATAGAATTCTATCAAGAACAATAGAAGGCAAAAGATATGCAATAATAGAAAACACTCATTCCCCTGGTTTTTACAAAGTAAATGGGAGAGTATTCGTAGTAAATGTATCTCCCTATGACGGATATTCAGAAATTCTATCCATTCATAAAAAGAACGTTCATGTTTTAAAAGATAAACTATTAATAGTTCGTGACCTCACACCCCTTTTTCTATTCCTCACCTTTGTTTTTTTATTAGGTGAAATACTGCTTATTTCTCTTAAATAATATTAAAACTTAAAGAAAAATTTTGCTTATATTTTTCTTACTTCCATACACTAAAAGTATATCCTCAGCATGAATGGAATGCATCCCCTTGGGAACATTTATTGATTTTCCTTTTCTTTCAATAGAAAGGATCTGTATCTTATAATCCTTTAAAGGAAGTTCAGTCAGCCTCTTTTTTATAAGGGGAGAGTCTTTGCCTATGAAAACTCTTGCTATCATAAAATCATCCTCCAGTTCAAAAAGCGGCATTATTTTTTTCTCTTTAAAAAATGTAAGTTTAAGTAATCTATGCTCTATCCATCTATCCCATGCTGTTATGAACCCTTTAGATCTTCCTATTTTATATATGATGTAAAGCCCTGCAATAATAATTACTAAAGACACCGGGATATTTCTTAATCTTGTGGTTGCAAATGTTCCTACCAAAGAAGCTACAGTTGCAACAAATCCCGCATTACCCAAAATTATAAGAACTGATACTATCTTTCTTCGCTGAGGATGAGATGTTATTTCCTCTGATTCCTTGGTTGTAAAACCAGTTCCAGTAAAGGCACTCAATGCTTGAAACTGTGCTTTCTTTTTCTCCATCCCTGTGATCATCAACGCTATCGCTCCTGCCCTTACCACAAGCATAGAAATCCCCACTACCACTAATAAGGGAATTATAAAATACATTTAATAATCTATAATGGAATTTACATACTCCTCAATAGAAAATACTGCCAAATCTTGAGGAGCTTCCCCTGTTCCAATAAAATATACAGGTATTTTTAGCTTCCTCCATACCGGAATTATTATACCCCCTTTTGCTGTCCCATCCATTTTTGTAATAACCACACCATCCACTTTAATAAATTTCAAAAACTCTTTTGCCTGTACTATTCCATTCTGTCCAGTAGTAGCATCCAATACAAGAAGAACAAGATGCGGAGCATTCTTTACAACTTTACTACACACTTTTTTTATCTTCAAAATCTCACACATTAAATCTTTTCTCGTATGCATTCTTCCCGCTGTATCTATCAACACAATATCAAACTTTTTTGAAACAGCTCTATTCAATCCATCATATACCACTGCTCCTGAATCCTGACCTCTCTCTGACTCGGTAATCGGAACCCTCATCCTCTTTGCCCATATTCTTAACTGTTCATTGGCAGCATCTCTATAAGTATCTGCTGAAATTATAAGAATATTCTGATAATTATTTTTTAAAAAACTCGCAAGTTTTGCCACGGTGGTGGTCTTTCCTGTACCATTAATTCCAATAACCATAATAACATAGGGTTTATCATTCACCACTATTTTTTTCTCACTTCCAGCAAGTATCTTCTTCAGCTCTTCTTTAAGAATTTCCCTGTTATACCCAGCCTTTTCACAAAGCTCTAATGTTGTATCAACCCCTACATCTGCTTCTATAAGAATTTTCTCAATTTCCTCTTTATCTTTTTTACTAAAAGCATTCTTCAATCTATTTCTAAAACCACTTAAGAGCTTATGTAGCATCTACAACTTCCTTTGCTTTTACAAGATTCAAAGAAACCACCTTGGAAATCCCAGGATTCTCCATAGTAACTCCATAAAGATAATCTGCATACTCTATGGTTCTTTTATTATGAGTGATAAGTATAACCTGGGTGTAATTGGAAAGTTTCTTAAGATATTTTACAAATTTAACTACATTGGCATCATCAAGAGGAGCATCTAATTCATCTATCAAAAGAAATTTTGAAGGAACAACTTCATAAAGAGAAAAAAGTAGTGTAATTCCAAGCATGGTTTTCTCACCATCGGAAAGTTGCTGTAGTTTTTTGAGTTCTTTCCCTGCAGGTTTTGCAAGTATTTCTATTTCTGATTCTAAAGGGTTTTGGGGATCTTTTATTACAAGGTCACCAAAACCTCCATCAAAAAAGAAAGAAAAAAGTCTTTTATAATTTTCTCTTACCTTGACAAATACCTCATTAAACATTCTCTTTGCATCTATATCTATTTCTTTAATCATCGTTCTCAATCTTACAGATGCCTCTTTTATATCGTGGTAGTGTTTTTTATACTCCTCAAAATTTTTCTTTTCTTCTTCGTATCTCTCTGCAATCTCTGGATTAACAACACCTATTTTCTTTAAAGCTGCTTCAGCCTTCTTGAAAGGAACTCTAATTTTCTCTACAACCTCTGCACCCTCTTCTCTAAACCCCTCTACTTCTTTTTGCAACATCAACACTTTCTCTGTAACATCTTGAAGTTTTTTTTCTATCTTCATAAAATTTTCTTCTAAAAGATTGTACTCTTTTTTTAACTTTTCTATCTCATGCGCATGGTCATCAAAATCTGGTCTTTCTGCTTCAAGAATTTTTATGCTTTCCTCTTTTCCTTTCAAAATATTCTTCAAATGCTCAATATCTTTTTCCAAACAAACAATTTCCTCTTTCACCCTTTCTTTTTCACAGGCTATAAATTTTACTTCCTGTTCTACGTTTTTAAGTTCATCCTGTAAAATTGATATTGAAGTATTTATCCCTCCCACATTGCCAAGAATTTCTGAAGCAGATCTTAAAAGTGAATTAAGCTCAGCTGTGTGTTTCTGCAGCAATTCTTCTTGAAGTCTCTTTTTGCTCTCCAACATTTCCTTTTTTCTCTCAAGTTCCTTTATTCTCTTCTCAATCTCCTTTAAACGGAGATACTCTTGATCAAAATCCTCTATCTCCTTAAGTTTTTGTTTCAATTCTTCACTTTTCTGAAGAAGCAATTTCTCTTCTTTGGATATAAATTCTACATTTTTTTCTATTTTGTTCTTTTCCGCTTCTAAAGTAAAAAACTTCTTTTCCAATTCATCTTTTTCTAATTTCATCTCACTGAGTAAATTCTCAATCTCTTTTAATCTGTTTTGCAAATTACAAAGTCCACGTTGTATTCTTTTCCTTTTTTTATTTAAAAAACCTAAGTACTCCTTTTTTTCAAATTTTCCTTCCTGAGAAACTATTACGAATCCATCTCTATGGATCCCTATCCCACAAGGTAAAACACACGATATATTATCTTCTTCCACAATTCTTAATGCCTTTTTAAAATCATCAACTATTTTCCACTGTTTTAATCGATTTAATATAAGCATCGGAGCACCCTCTTTTACCTTTATGTTTTCAATTTTAAAAGACTCACCATACTCTTTCTTTATCACAAACCCATCCTGCATATCTTTAAGGTCAAAGTCCTTAATCTTCCTTACAGGGAGATCCATTACATCCCAGAAAATTACATCTAAAACTCTCCCCATTCCATCTGGGAAATCTACATAGTTTATTATCCTATCCTCACCACTCAATTTTCTCTCTACCATTTTTATCTCAGATTCAACATCGGTAAGTTTTTGTTCAAGTATTCTTTTACCCCCTATAATTTTCTTTAAAAGAGTTTCAAGTTTCTCTATCTCAGAAGTTATTGAGGCAATATTTTTTTTAAAATCCTTTGCCTTAATAACAATCTTATTAAGAATCTCCACGCTGTTCTTTTTCTCCATTCTTAAAGAATCAATTCTCTTGTGTATAGTCTCTACCTCTGTAGTTATAATATTCCTTTGCATTTCATACTTTTCTTTTTTTTCTTTAAACTCACCATACTCTTGCCGTAGTACAAGCATTTCATTCTCTACTGCTGTAATATCTTTCAATATTGTCTTTAAATCTGTTTTAATTGTTTTTATTGTATCTTCACATCTTTTAATATTATGCTCAAGTTCTTTATTGTGCTTTAACAATTTCTCCTTTTCTCTGCTTTTATCTTCCAAAGTAGATCTTAAAGAATTTATTTTTTGTGTTAAAAAATTCTCCCTTTTCTCAAGATCATCAAGTTTGTTTTTCTGTTCCTGATGTAAAAACGTCTTTCTTTCCAACTCTCCAGCAATCTTTTCCTTCTCTTTAAAAAGTCTCTGCATGTTTTGCGAAAAACTCATAAACGCCTGTTTTTCCTCTTCCTGTTTTTTTATTATCTCATCAAGCCTATCACGTATATTCTTTAATCTTTGGGCAATACTATCTTTTTCTTTTTTCAACTCTTTTTCCTTTTCTTTAAAAGCATTAAGTACTTTTATCTTATAGGTAAATATCTCATTTTTTAATTCCTTTGCTCGCATGAGTTTGCCTTTTTCTCTTGCAAGATAATAAAGAAACCTTCTTTTTTCTCTTAATATATCCTCAAGTCTTTCTAAATCTTTAACTGTGCTTTCAAGTTTTCTTTCTGCTTCTTTCTTTTTTTCTTTAAAAAACTTTATACCTGCCACAGCTTCTATAAACATAGGGAGTTTACCATTAATTATTTCCAACAATGCCTCTCTATCAAATAGCACATAGATTCTCCCTGCCCCTCCACTCCCTCTCCTTACAAGTTGCTCTATATCCTTAAGCCTACATTCATTCCTGTTTATCCAAAATTCTCCCTCTCCAGAAAGATAAAACCTTCTTTTTATCTCTATTTCCTCAGGCATTTCTGGTATAGATTTTCTATTTTCAAAAACTATCCTCACTTCTGCAAATCCTCTGCTGGTAGAATTACCAGTATATATAAGTTCCTCGGCCTTAGAACATCTTATTTTTGAAAGACTCTGCTCTCCAAGAACCCATCTTATAGCATCAAATATATTTGTTTTACCACACCCATTTGGTCCAACAATGGCTGTGATACCTGGCATGAATTTTATAACCGTCTTTTCGGGAAAAGATTTAAAACCTAAGATCTGCACCTCTTTTATAAACATTACTTTATTTTTTCTTTATCCAAAACAACGATTTGAGCTCTCTTTGAAACTCTATAATCTTTTTATTTTCAGAAGGATTTTTTCTTATGTTTTCTAACATTACTGCTACTATTGTATAAAAAAATGATAACACAATTCCAACAAATAAAAATGTAGCAACAAAAATTTTCTTTTTAGGAAATGAAGGAACCTTAGGTACAGATGGGCGTTCAAGTATTGAAATTACCGGAGTGTCTTTAACCTCCATTATCTTTGCTTGCTCATACTGCTGTGTTAAGAAAATATATACCTCCTGAGTAACCTTGTATTCTGCAAACAGCCTGAGATATGTTGAAGTCACAGGAAGTAACTGTTTTAACTTTGATCTCATAGATTCAATCTCTTTTTCAAGAATACTCAATTGGGGATTACCCGAAGAGAAATATTTTTTAAGATAGGCTAATTGTAGTTCTTTTTTAAAAACCTCAGAAGCAAGTTCTACAAAGGAAGATACGGTTGACATATCTTCAGGAAAAATCAAAGGAACTCCATGTTTTTTCTGGAAAGAAATTAAAGAATCTTCTTTTACTTTCAACTCTTTTTTTACATCTTCCAATCTTTTTTCAAGAAATATTCTTAGACTCCTCCCCTGACTCATCGTTTGTTCTTTTAAAAATCTATCCAATTCCTCGGCATAAGCATTTGCAATACATGCTGCAATCTCCGGATCTGTGTATTCAACCTCAATGGTAAATACACCTACCATATTTTGCTTGAACCTTGAAATTCTTGAAAGAATACTTAATGCCTTCCCTGTACTTTCCACTCCAAGCTTATCAACCAATCCACATCTTTCTACAACTCTTCTCCTTACATTTTTAGATCTAAGAATATCTGCGTAAAGATCAACTATATTCACACCTGTGATTCCAGAGATGCCGAGTCCTTGAAGAATTGAAACTGTCTGAGCAGAAAGCCCCATAAAACCTCCCTGCTGAGTTGGTGGAAGAATCTTAACAGTAGCAGTATATCTTTTCGGAAGTACAAAAACAAGTACAATCCCTAATATTAAAAAACCACCTACTATTGAGAAAGTTATCTTTTTTCTACGTAGGTATTGAATAAATACATCTAAAATATCCAGCTTCATTTCCCAAACTCCAGAATTGCCATTATTAAACCAAGTACTGCACTGCTGAAGGTAATGGCATCTCTCCAAGAATAAATGGCTCTTCTTGGGACAAATATCATATCTCCTGGCGCAGGAACCTCTGATGGTTTTACCCTTCTTATCCTTCCATTCGGTGAAATGATTTGTATGTTTCTTACATCTGCGGTATATATAAATCCGCCTGCATTTCCTATATAATCCTCCACAGTTCTTACTTCATTATAGGGGAATCTACCAGGTTTTTTAACCTCACCTGAAACATATACGGTGTTCCTTTTTAAAGGAAGAACTACAGTATCCTTATGCTTCAAAAACACATCTCTCTTACCAGTAACAACATTATTAAAGTTAAACTTTATCTTCTTTCCATTTCTTTTAATGTAACAGTTCTCCACATCCACTTCAATCTGTACCCCACGAATATAATCAATTAAATCCTTGAGAGTTTCTCCTTCATCTATCTCATACACCCAAGTCTTTCTTCCTCTTGTGACTGCAGTGTCTGTAATTTCTGATAATAAAAATTCCTTAGTTTTTATTATCCAAGGAGGAATCACCCCTCCAGCAATATACACATATTTTTTTGCCTTGGGTACATATATTATTGCTCCAGGTATAATCCGTGGATTATTTCTAAGATCTCCTTCCTTGTAAAATTTTTTCAGATTTATTTTCATTGTATCCTTATCTGTAATTATAAGGACATGGTTTGATGCAAAAAATGAGGGCTCAGCCATTGCAACTACCTCTGAAACCCGCATAAGAGAAGATACAGGATATACGCCTGGATTATTAACTTTTCCAATTACATATACCTTTGTTATTGCAGGTCTTAAAAGAACTATCTTGATCCGTACATTACTTAAATATTTCTTTGCTCCTTTTTCCAATTTTTTTTCTGCCTCTTTAACCGAGAGACCTGCAACATAAATTCCATCTACAGGATTTAAATCAAGAAGTCTTATACCTCCTAAGGTTAACTCTCCTGTGCTTATCTGATATCCGGTTGGTATATACAATAGTATCTCTCCTGAAGGAGTAACAGAAGTAGAATAGCTATAAAAAGTATAAGCATTGACCACTACAAGAACACTATCTCCAGGATATAATATATATTCACTTTTATTTATAGGAGTTTCAAAAACTTTGGAATAAAAATCTATAAATGTCGTGTGTTCTGGCTGAATTAAAAAGAAAACCAAAAAGCTCATGTTTAAGTATACACAAAAATTACCTAAAGGTCAATGTTTCTATCCAGAGTTCTATACTGAACTGCCTCTGCAATATGATAGGGTTTTATACTCTCAGATCCTTCAAGATCTGCTATGGTCCTTGCGATTTTGAGTATCTTATCATAGGCTCTTGCTGAGAGTCCAAACTTCTCCATTGCAACTCTTAAAAGTCTATTTGATTCCTCATCTATTGTACAGAACTCTTTTATATCTCTGGTTTCCATTTGTGCATTGCAATATATTCTCTTTTTTCTCTTTAAATCTTTAAACCGCTCTATTTGAATTTTCCTCGCCTTATCAACCCTTGCCCTTATTGTCTCTGAACTCTCTCCTATCTTTTTGGATGATATCTCTTCGTATCTTAAACTTGGTACTTCTATATGAATATCTATTCTATCAAGCAAAGGACCTGATACTTTGGCTCTATATCTCTGTATAGCCATAGGGGTACATGTGCATGCATGATAAGGATCTGTATAATGCCCACAAGGGCAGGGATTCATTGCAGCTACCAGCATAAACCTCGCAGGATAGGTAACTGTAATTTTTGCCCTACTTAAAACCACAAATCCATCCTCCAAAGGTTGCCTTAATACTTCTAATACATTTCTTCTAAACTCTGGCAATTCATCCAAAAACAAAACTCCATTATGTGCAAGTGAAACCTCTCCTGGTTTTGGTACTTGCCCTCCTCCAGTAAGCCCAGCATCAGAGATGGTATGATGGGGAGCTCTAAAAGGCCTTGTCGCTACAATGGGCTTTTGACTCTTAAGTACACCTGCGACACTGTGTATTCTTGTGGTCTCCAATGCCTCTTCAAGTGTCATCTTAGGAAGAATGGTAGGTAATCTCCTTGCCAACATTGTTTTTCCAGTTCCAGGGGGACCTATCATTAGAATATTATGCCCTCCTGCTGCTGCGATCTCAAGAGCTCTTTTAGCATGCTCCTGCCCTTTTACATCAGAAAAATCTATTCCCCACTTAGACTCTTCATCAAAAAGTCTTTCCACATCAACACTTACAGGTTGTTTACTTATTTTGCCATCCAAAAACTCTATCACCTCTCTTAAACTGCTGAACCCATATACAAATCCCTTTCCCGCTATCGCTGCTTCTTTAGCATTCTTCATGGGCAAAAGAAGAAGAAGTCCTTTTTCTTTAGCAAGACCGGCTACCACCAATGCACCTTTTATAGGCCTTATCTCTCCATTAAGGGATAACTCTCCCAAGATTAGAACCTTATCAAGCAAAGCAGAAGAAACTCTTCCTGTAGCTGCAAGTATACCAATTGCAATAGGAAGGTCATAAGCAGCTCCTTCCTTCTTTATATCTGCTGGTGCAAGATTTACAGTAATTTTTTGTGGTGGAAGAAGAAAACCAGAATTTCTCAAAGCAGACTGCACTCTATCCTTTGATTCCTTTACAGCATTATCAGGAAGACCTACTGTGGTAAAAGAGGGAATACCTCTTGAAGCATCTATTTCTACTTCTACCATATATGGATCTATACCAATAATTCCTGCAGATAAAACCTTAGAAAGCATCTATAAACGCTCCTTCATAATGTTCTATTTTTTTCTCCTTATTCCCATACCGCACCGCGATCACATCAAATCTCACATGATCAAAAGGAGGAAGATCAGTCTTATAAGAGAGATACTCCTTTGCCACATTTATTATCTTCTTCTGTTTTCGTTCATTAACGGCTTCTTCAGGAGGGTAAGAAGTTTCAAACCTTCTCATTTTTACTTCAAAAAATACAAGGGTCCTCCCTTGATAACCTATTATATCTACCTCTCCATATCTTGTTCTAAAATTTCTCTCTATTATTCGGTATCCTCTTTTTTTAAGATATTCAACAGCAATATTCTCTCCCTCTCTTCCTTTATCTGTTGCTACCCACCCCATGAGAAACTTTTACGATGGTAAGATGAAATACCATACTTTTTAATGGCTATTCTATGTTGTAAAGTTGGGTACCCTTTGTGTTTTTCAAAACCATACTGAGGAACTATATTTGATAAAAACCTCATATAACTATCCCTTATCACCTTTGCTATAATAGATGCAGCAGCAATAGAAATAGATTTTGTATCTCCTTTAACAATTCCTTTCTGTTTATAGTTAAGGTCTGGAATTTCAAAACCATCTACAATTATTATATCCGGCTTCAACCGCAACATTTTTATTGCCCTTTTCATAGCCATAAAGGCCGCCTCTCTTATATTAAAAGAATCTATTTCCTCAGGGGTAGCATAACCTACTGCCACATCTTCTGCATTTTTTATTATCTCTAAAAATAGTTTCCTACGCTTTTGCGGAGAGAGTTTTTTAGAATCATCCACTCCTTCAGGATATGAATTTCTTTTTAAAATCACTGCGGCAGCAACTACAGGACCTGCCAGTGCACCTCTTCCTACTTCATCCACACCACATATTTTTTTATTTTTTCTCCAAAGAGTCCTCTCTAACCACCTTTTCACGCCTTGCTTCCTTTACCTTCATCCTTACCTTATCCCTTAGATAGAA
This sequence comes from uncultured bacterium, assembly GCA_964417925.1. GTDB lineage: Bacteria > Hydrothermota > Tepidihabitantia > B3-TA06 > CAYQJV01 > CAYQJV01. Next base: position 102,410 of record CAYQJV010000001.1, read on the forward strand.
AAGTTTTGCCCTTCTCACTTTCCCTTTTCTTTTCACCTCTATCTTAGTTATAAGAGGAGAATGAAGGGGAAATATTCTTTCTACACCTACCCCTTGTGAAATTTTACGAAGAGTAAAGGTTTGATTCGACCCACTTCCTCTTTTCTGAATACATACTCCTTCAAAACTTTGAATCTTTTCCTTATCACCTTCTCGTACCTTAAAATATACCTTTACCGTATCTCCAGGGGAAAAAGATGGTAAATCGTTTCTTATAAACTCCTTTTCAACGATTGCTATTTTATCCATCATAGACCTCCTTTATTGTCTTTATAATTTCATCATCAAGCGAAATTTGAGATAGAAGATACGGTCTTTTTAACAAAGTTTCTTTTATTGCTTCCCTTTTTCGCCATTCATATATTTTTTTGTGATCACCTGACAATAAAATTTCAGGTACCTTCATCCCCCTAAAATTCCTTGGCCTTGTATAACAAGGAGGAGAAAGCAATCCATTCATAAACGAATCTTCAAGTATAGATTCATAATCTCCTACCACTCCTGGAATAAGCCTTACAATTCCCTCTGCCATTAAAAGAGCCCCAAGTTCACCACTGGAAAAAATATAATCTCCTAAGGAAATTTCATGTGTGATAAGAGACTTTACCCGTTCATCAACTCCTTTATATCTTCCACATATAAAAACAACACAGTCTTCCTGAGAAAAAGAATTTAACATGGATTGAGTAAGTATTTCACCCTTAGGGGATAAAAGAATTACAACCCGAGGAATATCTTTTTTAAAAATAGCTTCAAATGCTTCAAAAACAGGCTCTGGTCTCATAATCATTCCTGCTCCTCCTCCATAGGGATAGTCATCTATAGAACCATAAGCATCTTTTGCATATTCATGTAAGTTGATTACCTTAAATTCTACAAAATTTTTATCCTGAGCCTTTTTAAAAACCCCTAAGTTTAAAACGGATTCAAAATACTCTGGTGCGCCCGAAAAGAAAAAGATTTTTTTCATAACGAGACGGGCAAGGGATAAAGGTTTTATTCAATTATCTCAAGTTGTGCTCTTTTACCTTTTCTCATTGCTGCTGCGGTAAGGATGGTACGGATGGCTTTTGCCATCCTCCCTTCCTTACCTATTACTTTTCCTATATCTCCTTCTCCAACCTTAAGTTCGTATATTACACTACGTTCACCTGCAACCTCTTTTATCTCAACCTGATCAGGATTATCTACCAATGCTTTAACGATGTATTCAAGCAGTTCCTTCATCTTCTCCTCCTTTTGGTTTTAGGTTTTTGTTTATTGCCTTTAAAAGTGCCTTTACCCTATCTGTAGGTTGTGCACCTTTTTCTATCCAGTATTTGAATCTATCCTCTTTTATAACTATCTCACCTTCTTTCTTTGGATTGTAATGACCTATCACCTCCAAGCATTCGCTATCCCTTGCCCGTCTCGAATCCGCAACTACAATCCTATATATTGGATTATTCCTTTTTCCCATTTTTGAAAGTCTTATCTTTACCACAATTAAATGATAGTTAAATTTAAACCTTTGTCAAGTTAATTAAAATTCAACAGAGCTATCCTTGCCTTTTGTGATATCTCCTCCATACCATATCTGGATAATTCCTTAAGAACTTCTTTAGCCTTTTCTGTACCTATCATTTCTAACAAATATATTCCCCTAAGAGGATTTTTTAAAATCATTTTTTTAAACGTACTCCAACTTCCCTTTCCTAACATTATAAGACATGCGTTTTTTGTAAATTCATCAACGTCCTCGGGTAATTCATTCTCATTGATTGTTCCTATCTTACAAAGGCATAGCAATGCATGTGTTCTTACCTCATAGTTTTCATCCCTTAACAACCTTTTGAGTTTTTTTTCGTCCGTTTTTTTGCTTCCTATCCTTACAAGTGCCCATAAAGCATGCTTTCTTATACCCCAGAATTTATGGAACAACAACTGTTCAAGGGAAGGTATGAGTTGCTCATCCTTTATCATTCCTGCAGCATGACATGCTGCTTCTTGAACTTCCCATCCTGCATCAAATAATCTCTGCTTAATGTATGGAATCGCTCTTTTATCTTTAATTCTACCAAGTGCAATCACTGCCTCAACCCTTACCGAAGGAGAATCATCAATTAGATTTTTAATAAGTTCATTAAATGATAGGGTATCCCTTAACAACCCTACTGCCCTGCAAGCAGCTTCTCTTAACAAAGGATTGGGATCATTTAAAAATTTCCTAACCAGAGGGGCCAAATCTCTTTCTTCGGTTTCACCTATGGTTGTTAGAAGAGCTTCAAGTACTGCAGGATGATTTTCCTTTTTTAGAAATTCTTCAAGTATCTCTTTCCTGTTATTAAAATTTTTAAGTTGTTCTGCTACCTCTTTCCTTACCATCCAAGCATCATCTACTATAAGTTTCTCTATCCCCTTCTTGGATATCTCCTTCACAGGAAATTTCACTATAATTGCCACTGCTTTTATCCTGAGAGAATCGGGCAAAACATCAATATTATCGATTAGTTGCAATACTGCCTCTTTTTTATTGAATCTTGCAAGAAAAAGACAAGCACAGGTTTTTAAAAGAGAATCTTCACACACCATGAATCTTTCAAGATTTTTTACAATTTTATAGTCATTTGCATTCCCTATAATATTTATTGCAGTAAACACAATATCTTTCTCCTTATCATCAAGCAGTTTAATAACCTCTGCAGGAGGAGTAGAGGTTAATTTCCCAATTGTAATTAACGCTTCTTTTCTTATTTTTTTATTCTCATCAACCAATAGAGGAGTTATTTCTTTTACAACCCCAGATAAGTTAAAATTTCGTAAGGCCACAAGAGAATTAAACCTAACTGCATCATCTTTATCTTTTAAGGCCATTAATAAATACTTTAAAGCCCTTTCGTCCTTCAGTTTTCCTAAAGCCCAAGTTGCTTCAAATCTTACTGCAGAAGAGCTATCTTTAAGCATTTTTATCAAAAAATCAAAAGATTCTTTTATGTTCTTTTTACCACATATCTCTGCTGCTTTCATCTTTACAAATGAAGAATCCTTTTCAACAAAAGGAAGTACTTTTATAAACTCTTGTACCTTTACTGTATCAAGAAATGCAACCTTCTCATTCATATTCATGACACCCCATTCCTCCTGGGTAATAAAAAAGAAAAAAAAGATCATGTTGCCTCCTTTGTTTTCAAAATTTTCTCCATTGCATGTTCAAAAAGTCTTTCAAATTTTCTTCTAAAAATAAGATAACAAATTATTGCAATAATAAAACCCATTCCTGCAACTATTAACCCTTTCATTCCATATGTAATTATTTTATCGCCTATATATACTGATATTACAATTCCTGGAAGTCTCCCCAAAGAAAATAAAATTATAAGCACTTTTAAAGGTACAGAAGTTAAACCTGCAAGATAAAATATCCCATCTCCTATGGGATTTGGAAAGATTGAAAGTAAAATTAATACAGGTATTCCTTTTCTGGTTATCTTTTCTTCAAATTTTCTTGCTTTGTCATCTAAAAAAAATTTTACAAGCTTTTTTCCAAAAAACCTTGACAACGCCATTGCCAAAAAACCACCTATAATGATTGACAGCCAGCATACCATTATTCCTTTTATGGTGCCGAAAAGCATCCCTGAAGAAACAGTAAGTACCTGCCCTGGAAGAGGAGCAAAAAGAATTTGCAAGATGTAAAGTAAAATAAATAACATTACTCCTACACCCTCATTTTGTCTCACCGTTTCCCTAAGCAACAATGGATTTTTAAAGATACTCCAGAAACTTTTATTTACTATGAATAGACACCCCCCTCCCATAATACCAATAAATATAAATAGCCCTATTATACCTATTAGTCTTCTTTTTTCTATTTTCCTTTTATTCTTCTGGACTCCTTATTATTCCTTTTTCCATTAATATTTTTATCTCATCCCTTGCCCTCTTTATTATAGAAAGGGCTCTTTGGTATAGTTCCTCCTTAGATATGTTTATTCGAGCAATACCCTGTTCTATTGCCTTCATACCCACAGCTACTGCCTCTCTGGGATATACTTCCCAATCTTCCATAGTTGGAACAATATACTCCTCTTTTAACCCTTTTTCTTCTGCAACTTCTGCAATTGCATAGGCAGCTGCTATGTGCATCTCATCTGTTATTGTTTTTGCTCTCACATCTAAAGCTCCTCTAAATATTCCTGGAAATCCAAGAGAGTTATTCACTTGGTTCGGGAAATCACTCCTTCCAGTACCAAATATCTTAACCCCTGCTTCCTTTGCTTCCCATGGCCATATTTCAGGCACAGGATTTGCTTCTGCAAACATAATAGCATCTTCTGCCATCGCTGCGACCCATTCCTTTTTAATTGTTCCAGGACCTGGCTTTGAAGCAGCAATACAAACATCAGTCCCTTCAATTGCCTCTGGAATTCCTCCTTTCCTTTTCTCAGCATTGGTAGTCATTGCAATTTCAAATTTGTAAGGATTCTCTTTTTTAAGCTTTTCAATATCTTCCCTATCAGGATGGAGTATTCCTTTTGAGTCTACAGCAATTATATTCCCAGCCGGCACCCCTGCTTTTATCAAAGTTCTTATAAGGCATACATTTGCTGCTCCTGCCCCTATAATAGAAAATTTTACCTTAGAAAGGTCTTTTCCCACCAACTTAAGTGCATTAATAACACCTGCAAGTGTTATTGCTGCAGTTCCCTGTTGATCATCATGCCACACAGGAATATCAAGTTCCTCTCTTAGTCTCTCAAGAATATAAAAACACTTAGGAGATTCTATATCTTCAAGATTAATACCCCCAAATGTAGGAGAAATCCATTTGACAGCCTGGATAAATTCATCTGGATCTTTTGTATCTATCATCACAGGAAATGCATCTACACCACCAAGATACTTGAATAAAAGTGCTTTTCCTTCCATTACTGGAAGTCCTGCAAGAGGTCCTATATCACCGAGTCCAAGTACCCTTGTACCATCGCTTATAACGGCAACAAAATTCCCCTTATTTGTATGTTCAAAAGCTTTTTCTGGATCTCTATGAATTTCTTTGCATGGTTCTGCAACTCCAGGGGTGTACCATATACTGAAATCATCAAGAGACCTTATAACGCATTTTGATACTACTTCTACCTTTCCCTGATAAAAAGGATGAAGTTTCAAAGCATCCTTCCCAGGCTTTTCAGCCTTTTTTAAAAGTTCTTCTACTGTGACTTTCTCCATTTGTTTACCTCCTTTTTATTCTTTTTAACTTGAAAGGATTAGGATATAACTCCAACAAAGAAAAAATTTTTTCTTCCTTAGAAGAAAAGAGAAGTATCTTCATATCTTTGTCTGCAAACTCTGAAAGTACTTGTAAACATGCCCCACAGGGATAGGCAATTTTCTCTGTGTATACTGCAAGAGCTATAAACTTTTTTTCACCCTCAGAAACCCCTTTAAACAGTGCTACTCTCTCTGCACATACCGTAAGACCATAAGAAGAATTCTCTATGTTTGAACCAGTATAAATTTTACCAGAAAGCCCTAATATCGCAGCTCCTACTTTAAATTTTGAATAGGGAGCATATGCATTCTCACTTGCCTTTTTGGCTTTTTCTTTAAGTTTTTTGAACATGCCGGGGGCGGGACTCGAACCCGCACGGGTTAACCCCATACGCCCCTCAAACGTACGTGTCTGCCAATTCCACCACCCCGGCGTACCATTTTTATTATAGTGTGAAACATAAAGGAGTCAAGATACTCATGTAGTTACCTTTTCTGCCTCAGATACCATCTCTATGACATTTACAGGACATACTTTGGCACATTCGCCACAACCTACACACTTCTCAGATATCACTCTATGTACCTCCCCTTCATTACCCTCTATTGCCTTAAACTGACACACTTTTGCACATTCATGGCAACCATTGCAACCTTCCCTTATAAAAGCCTTTGGCCGTTGAACAGTAAAATCTACATAGGACTTTGAAGGACATTTATAATAACATATTCCACAATCTGTACATTTTTCCAAATCCATTATTGGAATATTATCTTCCATTTTTAATGCATCATAAGGGCAAACTCTTACACATATACCACAGGAAAAACATCCTACTTTACAGATGGATCTCACTTTTGCACCTTTTTCATGAGAATTACAGGCAAGATACACCATTTTATTTGCGGGAACAAGTGTTAATACATCTCTTGGGCATATCTCCACGCAGATTCCACATCCAGTACATTTTTCTCTATCTATAATAGGAAGCTTCTTTTCAGACATTGTAATTGCACCAAAGGGGCAGGCTCTTTCACAATCCCCAAAACCAATACATCCGTAAGGGCATGCCTTTGTCCCTCCACTTAAGAGATGTGCTGCTCTACACGTGTTTATACCTTGGTATTGAGCCAGTTCTTTAACTATATCTGTACCTCCTTGACACTTTAAAAAAGCAACTTTTTTCTCCCCCACACTTACTTCAATCCCTAAAATCTCTCCAAGTTTAGAAGCAACCTCAACTCCACCAACAGTACAAAGGTTGGGTGGAGCCTCTCCTCTTGCAACTGCAGATGCATAGGCATCACAACCAGGATAGCCACATGCTCCACAGTTTGCTCCAGGTAAAACCTTCCTTATTTTTTCTTCTATAGGATTAGGCTTTACTGCAAATTGACGATGAGCTACAACAAGAATTAAAGCCATTAAAAGGGAGATACCAGCCATTGCAAGCACAGATGTGATGAACATCTTAACTTGTTATTCCAAATAATCCTGCAAAACCCATAAACGCCAGGGCAACCAGTGATGCTGCTACAAAGGATATAGGATATCCTTTAAAAGAAGGAGAAACAGGGGCAAGGTCCAATCTTTCCCTTATTGCTGCAAACAGAATCAAAACCAATCCAAAACCAAAGGCAGTTCCTATTGCAAATATCGTAGCATCAATAAAGCTAAAAGAATTATCAATTATCAAGAATGCAGTTCCAAGAATAGCACAATTGGTAGTGATAAGGGGGAGATAAATTCCCATGGCAGAATAGAGAGCTGGAATATATTTTTTCAAAAACATCTCAACAAACTGCACCAGAGTTGCTATCACAAGAATAAAGGAAAGAGTCCTTAAAAATACCAGATTCAAAGGGAAAAGTACTACATGATATATGACCCATGTAATCCATGATGCAAGTGTCATTACAAAAAGGACCGCTGCACTCATCCCAATGGAGGTGGTAAGTCTTGTAGAAACTCCAAAGAAAGGACATAATCCAAGATATCTCATCAATACAATATTGTTTACTAAAAATGCTCCAAAAAATATCAACCAGGGATTCATAGCTTTGTCCCGTAAACCTTATTTATAAGCCCTTTAAGAAGACCTATTACAAGAAATGCTCCAGGAGGAAGTCCAAAAAAAAGTACTGGAGAAGCCCTAAATCCAGAAGGCATTACAGGCATGCCAAATAAAGTACCCTTTCCTAAAAGCTCCCTTATCGCTCCCATCACTCCTATTGCAAGAGCAAAACCAACCGATTTCCCCAACCCATCTAAAAAAGAGTCAAACACTCCATGGTGGTATGCAAAGGCCTCTGCTCTTCCAAGGATTATACAATTGACAACAATCAGAGGCACAAATATCCCAAGGACTCTATATATTGCAGGAGCATATGCCTGCATTGTATAATCTGCAATTGTAACAAACGTTGATATAACTACAATAAAAACAGGTATTCTTACCTGCTCAGGGATTACTCTCCTTAAAAGAGACACCACTATATTTGAAGATATTAGCACAAAAGAGGTAGCAGCAGCCATTCCCAAAGCATCCTTTGCAGTTACCGATGTAGCAAGAGTTGGACATAACCCTATCATCAAAATAAGTACAGGATTCTCAAGAATTATACCATTTACAAAATATTTCCATCTTGATTCCTTAGAACTCATTTCTGTTAAGTATATACACAAAAAAAAATTTGTCAAATAAATCATTTAAGGCTGTTCGAAAAATTCTCTTTAGCTGGTATCTTCTATTACCAAAAAAATTCATCTCAGATCAAATTAATAGAATTGTTCAAAAGATATCCAGATTATACAGCACCAGTATTCCCAAAGAATTTATAAATACCTTCAAGCGTATTTTTTGTCCCTCTCATAAATTTAAAATAATAAATTCTTTACCTTACCAATAAAATCTTCTTTATAAGACTTTTCTCCTCATTTCGTATCCTAACAAAATAAATTCCTGAGGATAATCTCCTGCCTTTTTTATCCCTCCCATCCCAGTAAAGCCTACAAGAAGGATTCTTAA
>CAYQJV010000002.1:0-87936 GCA_964417925.1 uncultured bacterium
ATTATAACCCCATCCTTAAGGATTGTCAAACTTTCTGGTTAAGAGGGGTTGACAAAGAAGGAAAGAGGAGTACCATACTTTATGGTTATTCCTCTCAATCTCGCTCAAAAGCCAACCCCCATTACCTTAATAGATGGATTGATCGAGGGGGTGAGGATTCATATAAAGAGGGACGACCTTACCGGTCTTTATACCTCAGGGAATAAGGTGAGGAAACTTGAGTTCCTCCTTGCCGATGCTTTAGCATCCAGAAAAGACATGGTCATTGTGGCCGGTGGAATTCAGTCCAATTATGTGCGGACCACTCTGGCTCTCTGCGCTAAACTGGGAATTAAAACAGTAACCTTATTAAAAGGAAAACCAAAAGACCCTCCCGATGGTAACTATCTATTGGACAGACTCTTTGCTCAGGACTTTCGCTATATCACTGAAGAGGAGTACGAGAGGGTAGAGGAGGTGATGGAGGATGTGGCAAGGGAGTACAGGGCTAAGGGGTATAACCCATATATCCTTCCCAGGGCTGGTTCAAATGGTCTTGGTGCTATGGGTTATGTGCAAATGGTGGAGGAGGTTAAGGATTATATAAAAGAGAGAAGTATAGATGCGGTCTTTTTAGCCGTAGGTTCTGGAGGGACTTATGCAGGAGCTCTGGCAGGTAAAATGCTTTATGATATCAAAGTCCCATTTTATGGGGTTCTTGTTGAAGAAGACCCCGGGCTTCCGGAAAAGATATCCTCCATCATTTCAGAAATATCTACCATTCTAAATAAAAGGATAGAAGTGGGTCCAGAAGATATAAGACTTATCTCAGGGTATGTGGGTGAGGGTTATGGGATTCCATATCCCGAGGAACTCGATATCATTAAGAAACTGGCAAGATACGGGATTATCCTCGACCCCGTCTATACTGCCAAAGCCTTTTACGGGATGATATCGGAAAAGGAGAGATTAAAATTTAAAAACCCATTGTTTATACATACTGGAGGAATCTTCAGCATCTTCTCTTACAGGTCTCATCTGTTTTAGATTCATAAAAATAGATGAGTCAAGAGTCCTTACTCATTCAACTTCAAAACATCCTCCTTATTCTATTCGTTAAACCGCATGGCGTATAATATCGGCTTATGCGAAGTTCGTGAGCGTAGCGAACGATTTGGAAAACCGAAGTGCAAGAAGTTTCCCTATAAGACGTATCAGGCGAGGTGAGCGGAAGGGCACCGTGCTTATTTCTTAGAAACGGTAATTAATCTGAATTTGTCCAGTTTTTTATATTTTATATCGTAATCTCCATAAAAATCCTGAAATTTGAATTCATTTGTTTCAAGAAAATATCTCATTTCTTGTGGGAAGAACAATCTGAATTTAGTAAAGTCAGATTTCAACTTTTTGTTATCTTTTAATCTATAAACAGTTCTTCTTTCAATTAACCATTGATTTCTTTCGTCTATTTCTCTTTCCATTATAAATTTTAAGTTAAGTTTAGGGTACTTTTCGATTTCTATTTTTTTAAATTTTATTTTAGATAGAAAAGCGATGGGGTTAAATGTTTCTATTATTAGAATCCCCCCTCTTTTCAAAGCTTTATAAAATGATTTCAATGCAGCAACCACATCTTTGTTGGAGATATTATAGCAAAAAGTTGTGCACAAACAGATTATAGCATCAAATTGATTTGAATAATTAAACTTCCTCATATCTTTAACTTCAAACTTAAGATGAGGATATTTCTCTTTAGCAAATTTAATCATATTCTTATTCAAATCAATTCCCACACCAGTAAAACCAAGTTGGAAAAGTTTATTCAAATGAGAACCAGTGCCACAACCAACATCAAAAACATTCTCAACCTTTCCGTATTTTTTGAATACTTTTTCTAAGAAAACTGCTTCTCTATTAAATCTGTCTTTGCTGAGTTCTTCCCAAATTTCAGGATTGTCAAAATAATATTTCTCAACTTGATATTTGCTTGTCATATTCTTAAATAAGAAGCCGGACTTAATAAAATTATATTTTTAGGTGCCGTAACCCAATGTTCGCCTCACGTCTGGCGGGTATCTGAAGTCCGAGCGACAGCGAAGGATTTGGGCGGAGGCGTAAGTCGAAGCCGGATACCCGCCTGTTGTGCGATGTGCGATAGCACCGAAGCGAAGCGGAGAGTCGCCCGAAGCCCCATTTACTTGCCTCCCTTAAGCCTTTCAATTTCCTTCTTTATTTCTTCGATCACTTCTGGGTTATAAATTTCTTTTTTGTTGTCTTTTTGATTGAGAATACAATAAACACTTTTCCACCAAAATTTTCCTCAAATTTCTTATGTGTTCTACCAAGCCATTCCTTCCATCTGTAGATTTCTGGAGTTTGTTCATATGTTATGGGTTTTATTTGCAAACCAATATACTTATCTCCAACTTGAATATAAAAATCCACATTGTAAAGCCTGTCCCACTCATCAGGTGCAGGTTTTATCTCCACACCCAAATCTCTCTGTAATTTTCCGTATATTGTTCTTATTTCTGTTAGATAGCCATCATAAGTCCTATTAATTACAAGATTGTAAATATACTGGATACAGTCTTCTTCCGTCACTTCCTCAATTTCTGCCTGAATAACTTCTGTAATTTTTACATACAACTTTCTACCCAGATCTTCAATATACTCCTTAGGAGATAAAGAAATATCTTTGTTTTTGAGAAAATCAGCAAGTTTTTTGTAATAAAAATCTTCCCAATCCTTGATCGTTTTGGGACTGCATTCACGGATCCATTGAGATACTGGTCCAACGCTGTTTTTCTTATTCAGTCCCCATCTGTTTGTCGCCATATTTAATATCCATTCTTTTGCCATCATTTCACCTCTTTTTCTAATTCAATAAACTTTGTTTTATACTTATAATCTTTTGTCTTCTCCGCCTTGGCCATTCCAGATTTTATTAAAAAAGCATTCACGAAAATCCTATTTTTTAAATAGACATAGGCGCTAACTGTATTCTCATCTAAGACTGATCCATTATCAAATTTAAGATAAACCTCCTTTTTCAAAATACGACTTTGCAAATATTTTAGAGCTTTTTCTTTATCAATTACTTTTACACCCAAAAACTTAACAAGTAGACCGGTATTTAATTTAATAGTTTGCTCATCTATAATGTTAACAACTCTGTAAAGTCTATCGTTTTTAAATTTGAATTTCTTAGGATCTATTTTTGGCTTGGCATCTTTAATCCTTGGAACATAGTCAATCTCCTCAATATCTATTGGTACCTGTCGCCTTATTATTTGAATGTTTTCGTTGAATTGCAGTAGGCTCTGCTTTAGCCCGAGTTTTTCTTTTATCACCTCCAAAAATTTATCATTTATTTCATAACCTATTGCATTTCTATTTAGACTTAAAGCTGCTTTTACAGTGGTACCACTTCCCAGAAAAGGATCAAGAACAGTATCCCTCACAAAAGTATACATTCTTATCAGTCTTTTTGGTAACTCTTCAGGAAACATGGCTTCGTGTTCTATCTGCCTTGCGCCACCAAAATACCAATGTCCGTAAAAATACTCTTTCCATTCTTCTTTTGTTAGTTTAGATTTTTCTTTAATTTCCTTTGAGATTCTTCCACTCTTTCCAGGTTTTTTAAAAATGAGTATAAATTCATAGTCAATCTCAATCATTCCATTAGGCGGATAAGGATAGGAACCCATTACATTTGCTCCACCTGTCGTGTTCATTGTGGTTTTCTTCTGCCAGATTATTGAACCCATAAAGTCAAAACCTATATCTTCGCATTGAGCTATAAATTCGGCGTGTAGTGGTATAATTTTGTATCTGCCATAAATTATAGACCTTGCGAATTGATCGCCTATGTTTATTGCTAATCTCCGTCCCGGTTTAAGAACACGATAACATTCTTTCCATACCCTGTATAAATCTTTCAAATATTCATGCAAGCTTTCTCCATAACCAATCTGTCCGGGAGCTCCGTAATCTTTAATATGCCAGTAAGGTGGAGAAGTAACAACTAAATCCACACTGTTATCATCAATTTCTATCATCTTTCGACTATCACCGATTATTATTCTCGCCCAGTTATTCATCATTTCACCCTATATAATTCCCAAGTATTAACATTTCTACAAAGGGGCTTCGAGCGATTTCGGACAACGTTTGGCGGGTATCTAAAGTCGCCGAAGGCAATTTGGGTGAGGGCTGAAAGCCCGAACCACATACCCGCTTGTTAGGCGACCCGAAGGGCAAGCCACGACAGTGGCGAAGCGTTTCGCTTGGCGGTCTCAAGTTCAATCCTCCTTCAATCGTCTTATAGGTGTCTGTTTGACAGTAAATTTTGTAGGAAATTTCTTCATTACTTCTTTTTTATCATATCCTGCTTCTGAAACTACTATCATAGGCATTTCAATTAAATAATGTCCTCTTTCAACGAATGCATTTAAATCCTCAATGGCCTCTCTTAATCCTGGCTTTTCGCCTTCTATTGGTATTGGTAACCTAACCTCAAATTTTTGTCCGAATATTTTTAAGGTTATCTCAATCCACAATATACTGTCAGGTCTGTCTTTTTTATGAGTATCTCGAGGATTTAGAGAGAGAATAACATCCGCATTTCCTATTTTAAAAGTTTCAGTTCCCTTATATTTTAGAAGAGCATTATATATTTCACTTTCTTTAACTTCAGGCATTTAACTCTCCTCCTTTAAACCTTTCAAGAAAATTGGACGTAAACGTTCCAGAGATTTTTTGACTTCATCCAGTTCAATATCCTCTGGGAAACTTTCTTCACCTTTTAGGAATTTGAAAATCCTCATTCCACTTTCGTCAAGGTGTTCTAAACTTTTCTTTTTTATTTCTTCTAAAAGTTCTTGGAGTTCTGGCAGAGTTTTCTCGTTTAATTCCGACTCCTCTAACGTTTCACTACCAAATGATCTCAAAACAGACAAATACATTTTTATCTCATCGATTAATCTTTCTTTTTCTCTACTATATTCATCTTGCATTTCTTTGATGATAGATTGAGCATCTTTATGAGATCTGCTTTTTACTTTTTCTTTAATTTCTTCTTCTAGAAGCCCCAAATCATGTACTAAGTTGTTAATTTTTTCACTTGTATCATTTAAGTCACTTATAAGTTCTTCAAATTTAATAGAGTAATCTATCAAAATCCCAAAACTACTTAAATAATCAAAATTCGAAAGGGCCTCCTCGGCATCATCTATAAAAGTTGTGTCTCTTAATGTCCTTATTATAAGTTCCCGCTTAAATTGTTCATTTATATTCCTATTGGCAATATCTTTGACCCGCGGACCAATATCTAAAATATCTTGGAGTCTTTGAATGATAATTTCAGGACTTTCAATAAGCCACTTTTCTATTTCTCTTGCTTCAATTAGAATATTCGCAACAATTTCATCAATTTTATTTATTTCCTTAAAGTATTTTAAAATATCATCAATAAGTTCTGTGTTATCGAAAATCTCATCAGGTATCTTTTCTACATCAATTCCTATTTTCTTCAATTTTTCCTTATTCTTATGTCTTAGCGGATTAACAATCGCTCTTTCCAGCGACTTTATAAACTTCTTAACTTTATCCTCAGACCAGTCGCTTATTGTGGTGGGAAGCATTTTTCTTTCGTCAGGCGATATTGTCATAGATTTCTCTATCAAATCATCCAATTTTTTAGAAATATCTTCAGCAGTCCAAATTTTTCTTTGAATTATATCAGTGATGTTTTCTACCATTTTAATCCTCTCCTTTTATTTGACTAAGCCTATTATCAATATTATTTAATGTATCTTCCAACTCGGTTATTTTCTGGGAAATTTCATCCAAGTATTCTCTGTTTTCCTCAGCTCTTTCTTTGATATCCTCCAAACTAAGTGTACCTTCTATCTTTGTGTTTGCTTCAATTATTTTGTCCAAATCCTTCTTCTTTATCCCTAAGAATTTCATAGCTTTTCTGTATTCTAAGAAATTTCTTTTCAAATTCTCTGCTGATTCTTGTAAATCTTCTAGTGCCCTTTCAGTATCGCTACATAAATCATCCAATTCTGTAATATCGTCATCAATTTCTTCTATATTCTCACTAAGCAGTATAATTATAGATTTTACTACATCTGAAGAGTTGCTGGATCTGTTAATCACTTCTAAGAGTCTCTTAAATCCATTAAGAGATTTAACTAATCTTTCGTAATCTCCAAAATCTATTCCATCTAAACCAAAAGTATTTGCTCTTTTTTCCAGATTATAACACTTTTCTAAAGTAGGAATTATTTCATTTTTTAACTTTAGCGATATATTCTGTATTTCTTCCTCTTCTATGTCAAATTCTTTCCTAGTTACTATCCAAATTGCTTCTAGTAAACGATTTACATCTTCGTCGGGATGTAACTTTAGGAAATCATCGAGCCTAAGTATACGTGCCAAATCCTCTAATTTTTCTTTTTCATCTTTTCTCCAATAGTTTCTCAATCCTTCAATGATCTCGGTATCTCTTATCTTACCACCTTTTGTTCGATACGGTAGCAATCGATCTGGTAGTCTCGTATGTCCTCCCTTTCCAGGTGCCTCTCTTCCAGAAATTAGAAATCGCAAATCTCCTATTCCTTTACCTTCTCTACCGCCTTTGAAAAGTTCCCTAATATCTGCTAACAAAAGTTTCTCCTCTGGCTTTAGATTGGCAAACACTAATGCTACACCACTTATTGCCACCTTTCTATGCCCAATCTGTTTCTTTCCCCATACATCGTCTGAATATGGAGGTTTCCCTTTGTAAATAAGTTCGGGTTTAGGGAGAGAGTCTTGTACAGTATCATTTAAAGCCTTACCGTAAATATCAGCCTTTCTAGAAAGTAAAAGATCCTCCTTATTTTCCTTAAATTCTTTTAATATCTCCATTAAATCTCTGGGAATATTATCAAGTTCTCCAGATGCGCTCAGTAGAAAGTCTGTGAGTAAGTGTGGTAGGTATTCTATTCTAAGTTTGTCTCTATTTTCCAACCATCTAAGAAGAGGTTCAGTGTCTGTTTTTATATTTTCTCCATGAGGTAAGAAGCATAAAACTCCTTTGCCATCAGGTAATGCTGAATCGAGAAATTCATCTGATTTCCAATATTCATTAAAATCTCTTTGGGATGCAAAGAAAAGCACTGTTATATCTCCCTCAGTCCACTTCCATATAGGAAGACCTCGTCCTTCCCATCTTTGTTTCATATCCGCTGGCACATAATTTCTTACAATTGGATTCATAGTGGGGAACGGAAACACTTCTCTGATTTCTCCAATTGATAATGGAAGACCTACTTCCACTTCTTTATATTCCCAAAGTTTTCCTATGATCCCGTAAACTGCTGCGTGCTCTTCTTTTGTTCTTTCGTATAGACTAAGTATTTCTCCAAATCTTTTTGAAAGTTCTGGACTTCCATGTTCATATTCAAGAAAATGGTCTAATGTAATAGAAAACAACTCAGGTAAGTCATCTTCATCCACATACGTTAACCAGTTTTCATCTGATAGCGTACGAACAGTCTTTTTGAAATATTCTGCTAAAAGTATCGCATTATCTTTGCTTATTTTAAATGCTTCTATTAATTTGTCTGCAAGTTCTCCAACATTAAGATTTTCAGTATCTATGACGTATCGTCTCGCTTTTTCCATTTTCTTAGGAGAAAGCTTAAATAAATATGGGACTTGAGAAGGATTGATCTTATCAATTACCGCAGGAGGTACCTCGGTTGGTGGTTGACCGATAGGATCTAATTCTGTTCTTAGAATTCTGGAAGTCTCATCAGAATCTAAAGAGTGGTTTAATCTTTTAAGAACATCTATTGTTTTAAATAATTGTCTTGCTTTTCCTCTTGAAAACCACCAGCAAGAATTGCTTCTTCCTGCATCACTGATTATGTTTTCACGAATATATTTAACATCAGCAGAAGGTATAACTATTCTCTTGACTCTGTCTCTATCGGCACCACCAAGTTCATAGATTCCAGCTGGTGCAAATGCTAAAAACTTAAGATGCGTTTTGCTTTCGAGCCACTCTCTCAAAGGTGACCTATCTTTTGTTTGAACAATGTTTTGAAGATTTCCATACTGTCCTTCCAATTCATCTACAAGCAGAATTATTTTTGTGTTTTCAGAGATGCTATGGGAGAATTTCTCTATAATCCTGTCAATGAGAGGTGGACAATCTTTTCTCATTTTTCCTCTCGGATCTATGATATTTTCTAATCCTGCACGATCTCCATTATTAAGACATCTTCTTATTTCGTCTATCTTCTTTTCAACTAAAGAATACACTTCACCTGGTGTCCATTGATGTTCTTCTGTTTCTTTAATTATTTCTCTAAATAAATCTTCAGCGAGAAAGTATAAAGGTATAATTTCCTTTTCAATTGAATATTTATGAATCTGATAAAGAAGCAGCGTTTTACCTATCCCATATGTTCCTAAAATAGCATATGCAAAAGATTCTATGGATGTCCCATTTTTATAGTTCTCTAATATACGTTGAATTTCTCTATCTATATTTTCATGTTCTTTGGAGAGAGGTTCCCATTTTGCCTCATAATTGGCTACTATCATTTTTTACACCTCCATTATATTTTAGACCGCCAAGCGAAATGTCGCCTAACGTTCCGGGGATATGTGAAGTTTGCAGAGCGGAAGCGGAGCAAATTTGGGCGAGCGATAGCGAGCCACATATCCTCCTGGTAAACGACCTGAGCATCAGCGAAGGCAAGCCCCAAAGGGGCGTAGCGTTGGGCTCGGCAAATATATTATTAGAGTTTTTCCTTAAATTTATCTTCCACATAAGCAATCTCTTTTCTAGTTATAGTATTTTCTTTGTTCTGCCTATAAACAAATCCATTATCATCCAACTTTTTCAGTGCAGTATTTATATAGGTGGGTGTCTTGGTTTTGACCCATCTCTTTAATTCATCAGTTGATACTGAGTTGGGATGTTTTTTATAAAGAATTATTAAAATTCTATCAGGCACAGAAAGCGAAGGATCCAAAATCTTCAAATCTTCTCCAAATTCTTCTAATATAGGCACTCTTCTATCTACTATAGAATTTATTATTTTTTGTATTTCTTTTTCTTCGTTTGTGTAGTATAGTCTAATAAGTTCAGCCATAACCCAATCACATGCTGAAATAATATAAGTTGCATCTATATGATCCGGATTAACTCCTTTTATGTGGGCTCCACCTCTCTTACTGCGAAAAGTATATAGTGGATAAAGAACTCTTGGAATTATAATTCGTATGGATTCGGGAAAATTTTGTTTTGGCAAATTTTCAAATTTTTTAAGAGTTTCAGAGACCTTGAGATCATTTTCAATAGGTGTAAAACTACCAGAGGTTATATACTCCAATATTCTTATTGTAATTTCTACAAACTTCCCAACTTTTTCCATGCATTCTTCATCTTTTCCTAGCCAGAAATTTTGTTTTATTTTTTGATAAACTTCCGTTAGTTTTTCAACTAACATAGAATCAACGGTGCCACTAAATATACTGTGTAACCCTTCCATAGAGGTTACCTCTTAGTTTTCTTTGGAAGCTCGTTTTCAACAAAGTATATTCCATGAGGAGATAATCTATATTTTCCCCGAGAAACTTCTTCAAACCACCGGTATCGATTTTTACCATCTATTACTGATTGCCAAATTTTTTTAGGAGGTTTCCGAGCCGATGCTGCCCAAATTTTCTTTATATCCTCTTTAGTGAAAGTTTCCTTTCCCTCATACTTTTTTAAATAATACGCCAACACTACCGCGGTTTGCATTGCTCCTGAGGGTTTTTTTCTCAATAAATTCTTTAATGTAAGGTTTTCCTTCTTCGGTTTCTCTCTCTTCTTTTTTCTCAATTTGAGAGGGTTCTTTTACGGGAGCATATCTTACAGGAAATTTTTGTAGCTCTCCTAGTAATATCTTTATCTCCGTTTTCACAAACTCTTTATCACCCTCAACCTCTATTTCGCCGCTTTCCAAGTTTACTTTTATCCTATAAGTTTTTTCATCCATTTTTTTTTACCTCCATTTACTTTCTTTCATTTTGCCGTCGCCCCCGATTACGCCTAACGGTTTGCAGGTAGGCGAAGTTGCCGAAGGCAATTTGGGCGAAGTGAAACGAAGCCTTTTATCCGCTGTTAGGCGTAGTCGCTTCATAAGATCACCCAAATAGCTCCTTCTCTATCAATTTCATGTATTTATTTACATAGAACATATCAGGCTCATGTCTGAGTGGTCGGACTCTAATTTCAAATTGGGGATCATTAGGATTATTACTATCGAATAAAACTAAACCTATTCCGAAAATTAAACATAAAGCATCCAACTTTGAAATATCATCCTGAGAGGAGTTTTTTGGAATCACTATGTAAGATTTGTGACTGAACAACTTATATGAACAAGCCTGCCCGAACGCTGTGATTAAATCTCTTGTGTCCGCTTTTATTTCTACTGAAACTATTTCGGTAGGTGCTTTAACAATATCGCTTCTGCGTGGTTCTCGCTTTCCTATTACATCCGGCGTTCCCCATTTATCTCTAAATCTATTTCCTCCTAATACTATTGCTTTGGTGCATTCTTCCAATTCATTAACAAGCCAATTTGCAAAAGGTTCATAAAAATCCTCTTCTTTTATCTTTTCAATTTCTAAAGGAGGCTTCTGCTCTTCTTCACTAATCTCTTCTTCCCTGAATTCAACATGGCGAAAAAGCCCTCGTGCAGGTTTATAGACCTCATTAGGCACACGTGTCTCTAAATTCCAAACTGTCCCATGAATGGTATTAACAGGGATCTCTGGAAACTCTTGGGATATTTTTCTCACAAGAACCGAATAACGAATGCCATCAGGATTTGATTTTAGTATCTCTATTGCTTTTGCTATGATTTTTTCTCTCCTTGTTGCCATATTATCACCTCATTTTAGCGATTTCGCCTAACTCGGTTATATAGGAACTGTTCGGATATACCCCCAGATTGAGAAGATATGCGAATAGTTCGCATATACCTTCCTCTAGATGACTATTTTTGTTTCCACTCATGTTTCACCTCTTTTTAAAAGGTTATCAAGTTGTTTTTTTATTGCAGAAGGATCTTTTGTGCTGACATGAGTGTAAATTTCCGTTGGTTTTGAACTTTTGTGGTTTAAAAGTTTCTGAATATAAATCAAATTAATTCCACTTTCTTTTTTTCAAGCCCTAATTTCACGGTAGGGATTTTCCTTTCCTTTGTCCTCTTACAAAGAGACGATTTCCCTGTTTTTACACATCTTGCAGTTTCCTTAAGGGTTATTATTTCAGAAAGCCCTTCGGTCATAATTTTAACTCCTCTTATGCCTGACAAAGTTTAGCGTAATAGTATATAGTAAAAAACCGAAAAGTCAAATCTGTTTTCAAAAAATTTTCCCTTTTCAGGATGGGTGTGTAGATTGCTTCATTGTCAATCCAGAATAGGAAAAGAGAAAGTTTATTTTTCTCGCTTTCTCTCTTGTGGGGATTACTCGGAAGGAGACTTTAAAAGAGTTTGAAACAGCCATCAAAATGGCTTTTCTTGTAAACAGGGGCTTTTGGGCTTGAGAGAGGAATTTGTATACTCGGAACAAAAATCATATCCCTTTTATTCTTATCACGAACATTTTTATTGCATTTTTACAAGATTTTTATGTGTTTGAGGATGCTGTATGATTGAAGCTTTCCTTTTGGAACCGGTCTATACCCTGCAAGATACTTTGTACTCTTTCTCGCATTTTTGATTTAACCGGCTTTATGCCCTTGTTATATACCTAAAATTTAAAAATGTCAAGTTAACCCAGGGAGTGCTTAAAAATGATTGAGATTTTTAATTATGCATCTTTATCCTTTTATTATTTAAAATCTTGGGGTATTGGATTAGAGAGATTAAATTGACTTTGGTAAAGTTTGGATTATTATATAAAGTCTATGGAGAATAATGAAAAGAAGAAAGTAGGATATGTAGCAATAGTAGGGCCTCCAAATGTAGGAAAGTCTACGCTTTTGAATAGATTTGTAAGAACAAAGCTTTCCATAGTTTCTCCAAAGCCTCAAACTACCATACATAATGTAATTGGTATATATACAAAGAACAATGTACAAATGATTTTTTTGGATACTCCGGGAATTATCAAACCTAAGAATATTGTGTTTAAATTTTTATGGAAAAATATAATAGATGCTGTTCAGGATGCAGATGTTGTGGTTATTATGGTAGAACCTGATTTTTCTCCTGACGATGATTTCAAAGAATTTCTAAAACATGTTAAAGAAAAGGCAAAAATACTGGTGATAAATAAAATAGATACTGTAAAAATAAAGAAAGAACTGCTTCCAAAGATAGATGAGTTTGCAAAATTGGGTTTTGATAAAGTATTTTTAATCTCTGCTACCTCTGGTGATGGAGTGGATGATCTTGAAAAAGCTATTGCTGAACTTTTACCTGAAGGAGAATTTCTATATCCTCCTGAACAGATATCCTCCCATTCTGAAAGGTTTTTTGTATCAGAAATAATAAGAGAGGCGGTTTTTGACCTGTATGGAGAGGAGATACCATATTCTGTATATGTGGAAATAGAAGAGTTTAGAGAACAGCCTGACCAGAAAAAAGATTATATAAGAGCAACCATATATGTGGAAAGGGATTCCCAAAAAGGTATAATGATAGGGAAAGGAGGAAAAGCCATTAAAAAACTCGGAATAGAAGCAAGACAGAGAATAGAAAATTTCCTTCAGAGACCTATATACCTTGAGCTGAATGTAAAGGTATATAAAAATTGGAGAAAGAACGAAATGTTTGTAAGAAATGTATTTAAACGTCCTGCATGATAGAACCTGAAGAAAAAAAAGTAAGAATCTCTAAACTTAACCAGCTTAAAAAAAACATAAATCCTTATCCTTACAGTTTTAATAGAACCCATACAACAAGAGAGATCAAAGAAAATTTCTCAATTCTTGAAGGTAAAACAGTAAAAATAGCAGGAAGGATAATTGCGAGAAGAGATCATGGAAAAACAATATTTTTTGATATAAGAGATTTTTATGGAAAGATTCAGGTGTATGCAAGGAAAAAAGACCTGAATGAAAAATTTGTTTTGTTCTCTTATACAGATATAGGAGACTTCCTTGGAGTTGAAGGAGAAATTTTTAAAACAAAAACTGGGGAGATAACGATACATGTAAAGGATTTTAGCATACTTTCTAAAAGTCTATTACCTTTACCTGAAAAATGGCATGGATTAAAAGATATTGAAACAAGGTATAGAAAAAGATATTTGGATATGATAGCAAATCCAGAGGTCATAGAAACATTTTTAATAAGAACAAAAATAGTTAATTTAATAAGAGAATTTTTAAATAAAAAAGGATTCATTGAAGTTGAAACTCCCATTCTGCAACCTCTATATGGAGGAGCGAGTGCAAGACCTTTTGTTACATACTACCATGCACTTGAAAGAGAATTTTATTTAAGAATTGCAGATGAACTTTATTTAAAAAGGCTTATAGTAGGTGGGTTTGAAAAGGTATACGAAATAGGAAAGGACTTTAGAAACGAAGGATTAGATAGACTTCACAATCCTGAATTTACTCAGCTTGAACTCTATCAAGCCTATGCAGATTATCATGATATGATGAAGATAACCGAAGAGATGTTTAAATTTCTTGCAGAAAAATTATATGGGACCTCGGTGATAGAGTTTCAAAATGAAAAAATAGATTTCTCAAAACCATGGAAAAGGTTAAGATTTACTGAAGAACTTGAAAAGGTTACTGGAAAGGATGTTCTTTCTCTTTCTGAGGAAGAACTTAGAAACTTGTGTAAGGAATATGAAATTGAAATAACAGAAAGAACCACCGTAGGTAAAATGATTGATAAGTTGTTCTCAGAACTTGTGCAGGAGAAGATAAAAGAACCAACCTTTGTTATGGACCACCCTAAGATAATCTCTCCGCTGGCAAAGACTCATAGAAATGATGAAAGACTTGTTGAAAGATTTGAGCCGGTAATAATGGGAATAGAAGTAGGAAATGCATTTTCGGAACTTAACGATCCTATAGAACAAAGAAAAAGATTTGAGGAACAGATAAAAGCCAGGGAGGAGTACACAGTGATTGATGAAGATTTTCTTTCTGCATTGGAATATGGAATGCCTCCAACAGGGGGGCTTGGAATAGGGATAGATAGAGTTGTAATGATATTTACAGATAAACCCTCCATCAGAGACGTAATCATCTTTCCCCATTTGAGGCCTGAGGAATGAAACATGCGCTTTTCATAGCAAGGAGATACTTAAAACAGAAAAAAAGAGGGATGTATTCTCTTATATCAATTGTTGCAATTGGAGGGGTATTCAT
This sequence comes from uncultured bacterium, assembly GCA_964417925.1. Lineage (GTDB taxonomy): Bacteria > Hydrothermota > Tepidihabitantia > B3-TA06 > CAYQJV01 > CAYQJV01. Next base: position 14,378 of record CAYQJV010000002.1, read on the forward strand.
AGGAGTTGCTGCAATTATCATCGTAATGTCGGTTTTGAATGGGTTTCACAGTGAATTAAAAAGAAGAATACTTGGAATTGCTCCTCATGTAGTGGTTCAGAAGTTTTACAATCTTCCAATTTCTCACGATGAATACAGAAAGATAAGAGAGAAGATAGAAAAAATCGTAGGTAAAGAAGTTATAGCAATTTCTCCAATAGTTGTTGGGAAAACCGTAATTCAGGGAGGTAAAGGAACAGAAGGAATAATGTTTACAGGAATTCTGCCTCAAAAAGAGGCAGTGGTGTCAGACCTTGCAAAGGATATCATAATGGGAGAATATGATCTTTCAGGAGATGGAATACTTATAGGAATAGACCTTGCAAATATTCTTGGAGTTACGGTGGGCGAAAAGGTAAACGTAGTGGCTCCGACTGGGGGAGGATTTATCGGGTTTATGCCGAGGGTAAAAAAATTTACAGTAAAAGGAATATTTGATGCGGGTTTATACGATTATAATGCAAGTATGGTATTTTTAAGTATTGAAAATGCTCAGGCACTTGCAGGACTTGGTAAAAGCATTACAGGTATTAAACTTGCTCTTAAAAATATCTATAAAGCAAAAAAAATTGGAGAAAAATTACAAAAAGACATAGGTTATCCATACCGAGTGATCGACTGGATAACAATGAATAAAAACATTTTTGCTGCTTTGAAGCTTGAAAAAACAGTTACCTTCATAATAATGACTCTTATTATAATCGTAGCTGCATTTAACATTGTAGGAATGCTTGTCATGACTGTGAATGGGAAAACAAAAGAAATAGGAATACTTAAGGCTATGGGAGCATCTTCTAAGGATATAATGAAGATATTTACCTATTTTGGCCTCTTAATAGGAATTGTGGGCACTGTAAGTGGTGCATTTTTTGGTGTGGCAGTGTCCTTTCTATTAAGTAAGTTAAAAATAATTGAACTTCCAAGTAGTGTGTATTTCATAAGAACCGTACCTGCTCAAATTCGTTTTACAGATGTTTTGCTTACCGTCGTGGTGGCTATTTTGATAGTATATGTCGCTACCATATACCCTGCCAGAAAAGCTGCAAAACTTGATCCAGTGGAGGCAATAAGGTATGAGTGATGTGATTCTTGTTGCAGAAAACATTCATAAAATATATGAAAACGGAGAAAAACTTCATGTATTGAAAGGAGTGAACCTAAGGATTAAAAAAGGAGATATAATTGCAGTATACGGACCATCGGGGTCTGGAAAGTCTACCCTTTTGCATATCCTTGGCACACTTGATCATCCTACAGAAGGAGATATTTATATAAATGGAGAAAAAGTTTTTGAAAAAAAGGATGTAGAACTTGCAGAATTTAGAAACAGATGGATAGGATTTGTATTTCAATTTCACCATTTACTGCCAGAATTTACTGTGCTTGAAAATGTAGCAATGCCCTTGCTAATTCGTGGAGAAGATGAGAGAAAGGCTTTTGATAAAGCATTGAAGGTACTTAAAGATGTATTTCTTGAACACAAAAAAGAACAAAAACCTGCAACTCTTTCTGGAGGAGAAAAGCAAAGAGTAGCCGTTGCCAGAGCCCTCGTTACAAATCCCCTAATAGTGCTTGCAGATGAACCTACAGGAAATCTTGATGCAAAAGCATCAAAGGATCTGTTGGAGCTTATAAAACAATTAAACAGAAAGTTTAACACCACGGTAGTAATTGTATCTCATGACCCTATGGTGTTGAAATATGCAACTCAAAAATACAAACTTTCTGATGGGAGGTTAAAACATGTTGTGCGAGGAGTGTAAAAAAAATAAGGCTGAAATAACCATAACTATCATTACAGGTGAAGGAAAGTTGACTGAAAAACATCTCTGCAGAGAATGTGCTTATAAGAAAGGACTTTTAGGAGAAAAAGAAAAAGCAAAAAACATCCTTGAGATTTTTGCAGAGTTTTTAAAAGAAAAAGTTTCAGAGGAAGAGGAAAAATTAGTTTGTCCTTCTTGTGGAATGCGATGGACAGATTTTAAAAAAATAGGTAGATTTGGCTGCGGAGGGTGTTATATTGCATTTGGAGAAAGAGTAAAAGGACTTTTAAAAAGATTGCACGGAAGTGATAAACACACTGGGAAAATTCCTGCAATACAGAAAGACATAGAGGTTTTAAAAGAACTTGAAATTAAAAAACTTAGAAAGAAACTTGAAGAGGCAATAAAAAATGAAAGATACGAAGAGGCTGCAAGGATAAGAGATATGTTAAGAAAGTATGAAGCAGGGGTTTAAAATGGAAAAAATAGATACAGTAGGAAGGTGGTTAGATGGTTCAGGAGAGTTTGCAGATATCATTATATCCAGTAGGATAAGACTTGCAAGAAACATAAAATATCACAAGTTCGTATCAAAGGCAGATGAAAAGGAACAGGAAGAAATCATTGAGACAGTAAAAAATGCTTTGGACAAAGCAGGTATAAAAGGAAGTTTTAAAAAGGGGGATGAACTTTCAGAACTTGAATTACAATTTCTTTTAGAGAGGCACATAATTTCACCTGATTTTATTCAAAGTAATGTAAAAAAGGCTGTATACGTGTCTCCTGATGAAACAATAAGCATTATGGTAAATGAAGAAGATCATATAAGAATGCAGGTAATAGGTAGTGGGCTTTCCATGGAAAAGATATGGGAAAAAATAGATAAACTGGATAATCTTTTGGCAGGATACATTCCTTTTGCATATGATAAAGAGTATGGTTTTCTTACTGCATGTCCTACAAATGTAGGTACAGGGATGAGGGCCTCAATATTTTCCCATCTTGCAGGAGTAGTGCTTACAAAAGAGATAGAAAAAGTTTTGAGAAGTGCCTATCAACTGGGGCTTGTAGTGAGGGGAGTATATGGGGAAGGAACCCAGACAAAGGGATATTTGTTTCAAATTTCTAACCAGCAAACTCTTGGGAAAAGTGAGAAAGAAATTATAAGAGGTATGGAACATATAGCACGAGAAATAGTAGAGTATGAAAAGAAGGCAAGAGAATTTTTGTTTACCAAAGCAAAGTATGAGATAGAAGATAAGATTTACAGAAGCCTTGGAATATTAAAGTATGCAAGAAAAATAACCAGTGAAGAGGCACTTAATCTACTTTCAACATTAAGACTTGGAATAGGAATAATTCCAGGACTTACCATTGAAAAATTAAATAAATTAATGATTCTTACGCGTCCTGCAAATCTACAGGTGTTTTCTGCAAAAATTCTTGATGAACATGAAAGAGATATAAAAAGGGCAGAATTTTTAAGAAAAGAACTTCTAAATATTGTTCCTCAGGAATAAAAAAGAAACAGAAATTATACGATGGCTTGAAAAGAAATTCAAAATGGTGAAAAAGATTGAAAAAGGAATAGGAGATGATGCTGCAATATTCAATAACTTTATAATTACTACAGACACCTATGCTGAAGGTGTTCATTTTGATTTTTCCTATCTCTCACCGCGAGAGATAGGAAGAAAAGTTACCTGTGGTGCATTATCTGATATATGTGCAATGGGAGGAGAACCTTTACTAATTACGATAAGTATTGCATCTCCCAATATAGAATGGAAGGTTTTTCAAAGAATTTTTAAAGGGATAGAAGATGTATGCAAAAAATATAAGGTGGAGATAGCAGGTGGAGACATTATTTTTTGCGGAGTACTTGTAATAAATATTACCGCAGTGGGAAAGGGAGGAAAGTTTATAACACGGGAAGGAGCAAAGCCAGGAGATTACCTTTATATTACTGGATATCCGGGGCTTTCTGAAGTTGGAAGAATCCTATTAAAAAAGAAAATTAAAGGATTTAGCATTCTTAAAAAAAGACATAAATTTCCAGAGCTTAGATTCTCTGTGATTAAAAAAATAAAAAAGTATATCAATGCAATGATAGATACCTCGGACGGTGTATCTAAGGATCTTCTTTCTATTGCAGAGAAGAGTAATGTAAAAGTAATCATAGAAAAGGAGAAACTTCCTCTGCATCCTGAACTTCTTAAAGCTTCTTTACTTTTAAAAAAAGACCCTTATTTATTCGCTTTACATGGAGGGGAGGATTATGAACTTATTTTCACTTCTTCCAGAGAACTGGAAAATATATCTTCAACTATCACAAAAATAGGATACGTAGAAAAAGGAAGAGGAGTCTTTCTTAAGGAAAGAGGAAAAATTTGTGCACTCCCAATAAAAGGGTATCAACATTTTTAAAAATGAAAAATTTCAAAAAGATATTGGATTGGTATCTTGAAAAAAGGTAAATTTATAAATAAAGGCAAGGGCTTTGGGGTCCTTTATCTCGGGCGCCAAAAACAAAGAGGAGTAGATAAAGTGCGAGGGATTTTATGGAGAAGTTTAATAAAATACTTTTTGAACGGATGGGTAAAGAATAACCCCTCGCGGCCAAAATGTTATGGAATTCTACAATTCCTTGACATTTTTTAAATATGGGTTATTATATAATCCATGCCGGAGTGGTGGAACTGGAAGACGCGGCGGACTCAAAATCCGCTGGGGTTTATCCCCGTGTGGGTTCGAATCCCACCTCCGGCACTTTTTAATTTAAAAAACCAAAAGGAGGAATAATGCCGATCTTAAAAGAAGAAGATAGAGAATACCTTCAAAAACTTTTTTCAGAAAAATTGCATAATGAGATTAAAATACTTATGTTTACACAAAAACTGGAATGTGAGTACTGTCAACCCACAGAGGAAATGTTACAAGAAGTTGCTTCTCTTTCTCCGAAAATAAAATTGGAGATTCACAATTTTATAGAGGAAAAAGAAGTTGCAGAAAGGTATGGTGTGGATAAGATACCTGCCATACTTCTGCTTGGAATAGACGATAAAGATTATGGTATAAGATTTTTTGGTATACCCTCAGGCTATGAATTTTCTTCTTTAGTAGAAGATATAGTGGATGTTTCTAAGGGAACTACAGATTTAACTCCTGAAACAAAGGAAAAAATAAAAAAAATAGATAAACCAATTCATATAAAGGTATTTGTAACCCCTACCTGTCCTTATTGCCCAGCTGCGGTAAGACTTGCTCATAAACTTGCTATTGAAAATGACAATATTAGAAGCGACATGATAGAATCTATAGAGTTTCCTCATCTTGCCAATAAGTATGGAGTTTATGGTGTTCCAAAGGTCATAATTAATGAAGAGACTGAGTTTGAAGGGGCTCTTCCAGAATCTACCTTTGTATCTTTTGTAGAGGAGGCTTACAAAAAAATAAAAGAATAAAGGTATGGAATTAACTCTTACGTTACCAAAAGAAGAGAAAAAAGAAATTGAGAAAAGTAACTATGATGTTATTATCATAGGAGGTGGACCAGCGGGGCTTACTGCAGGAATATATACCTCCAGAGCTAAACTTGATACTTTAATAATTACAAAAACAATTGGAGGAACTGCATCTACTACGGAATGGATAGAAAATTATCCAGGTTTTAAAGATGGTATTTCTGGAGAGGAACTAACCAGAGGAATGGCAGAACAGGCAAAAAAATTCGGGGCTATAATTCTTCAAAAAGAAGTAGAAGATGTAGATTTTGGAGGAAGGAAGAAAAGGATATATGCAGGAGGGAAAGAGTATACAGCAGATGCAGTTATAGTAGCTACAGGTACAGAGTCTAAAAAACTTGGAGTGCCAGGAGAAAAAGAGTTTCACGGGAGAGGGATTTCTTATTGTGCTACCTGTGATGGACCATTTTTTAAAAATAAAACAATTGCTGTGATAGGATGCGGAAATTCAGGGTTGCAGGAGGGACTATTTCTTTTAAAGTATGTAAAATTTATACATTTTATAGAATTTCTTCCTTATATTACAGCAGAGAAAATTCTTGAGGAAAGGGTAAAAACCTATGACAACGTTAAATTTCATCTTGGTACTGAAGTTAAAGAAATAAAGGGAGAACATAAAGTTGAAAGAATTGTACTTAAAAATAGAAAAACAGGAAAAGAGTACAGTGTAAATGTAGATGGGGTTTTTATATATGTAGGGCTTGTTCCTAATACTGAGATTTTTAAAAATATAGTGGAAACAGACAATACAGGCTATATAAAAACCGATAAACATCTAAAGACAAACATAGATGGAGTTTTTGCAGCAGGAGATGTTCGGAGTAATGCGGTAAGGCAGATTGCAGGAGCAGTAGGTGATGGAGCAAGAGCTGCGATTGAAGTAGCACATTATTTAATGAAAAGAGGAGAACAAAGTGAATGGTAAATTTAGTGTGAAATTTCTTTTAAAAAAATTGTGTTTATTTTTTTTAATAGTATTGTTCGGGTGTAAAACAAAGAGCACTGAACCGAAATCCTTTGAAAAAGATACAACGGTAATACTCAGAATAGATACAAGCTTCAGGACAACTCTAAAAGAGAAAGAAAAAGATCCGGGAAGGGCAAGAATGAGTGCACCCATATTTACACTTTCTGACCTTTCTGGAAAAAATCATAGTCTTTTGGATTATAAAGGAAGGATCGTTATCTTGGATTTTTGGGCAACCTGGTGTCCTCCCTGCAGAGCAGAAATTCCAATGTTAATTGAGCTTTACAATAAGTACAGAGAAAAAGGAATAGAGATAATAGGGATAGGAATAGATAAAAAGGAGACGCTTAAAAAGTTTAAAAAAGAAATGAGCATAAACTATACAGTACTTGTGGATGAAAAGGGAACTGTGGCAAAAATGTATGGAGTTAGAGGTATTCCCACAACTTATATTCTTGACAGAAAAGGAAGGATAGTAGAAAGACATGTAGGATTTATGCCAGGAATGGAAAGGAAGTTTGTAGAAACTGTTGAAAAACTTCTTTTAGAAAATTATTGAAAGTAAGAAGAAGGAGGTGATATTATGAAGAAACTTTCTTTAAAAACTACGGGAATAATTGTTGCCTCTGCTGCTATTTTTGCTTTCCTTGTGGGATTTTTACTCGCCACTTCTTTTAATTTAGTAAGGTCATCTGGATATGCTGAAGAAACTCCGGTTGCAGATACCCTTATTCCCCATAGTCCTTTTGTTAAAGTCGCAGAAAAGATACTCCCTGCAGTTGTGAACATCTCTACAACGAAGATAATAAAGGAAAGGATACCTGAGTTTTTTGAATTTCCTTTTGATGAGTTTTTCAAAAAATTTTTTGAAATTCCTGAACCTCTTTTTCCAAAAGAAGTAGAAAGGAAACTCTATAGTTTAGGATCAGGAGTGCTTATATCGGAAGATGGATACATAATTACCAATAATCATGTAATAGCAGGGGCTGATGAAATTGTGGTTACACTGCACGATGGAACGAAATATCAAGGTAAAAAGGTAAAAGTAATAGGAAGGGATTCCAAAACAGATATAGCAGTGTTAAAAATAGAGGACAAAAAGAGAAAATTCCCATATGCAAAACTTGGAGATTCTGATAAAATAAAGGTTGGGGATTGGGCTATTGCTATAGGAAATCCCTTTGGGCTGGAAGGAACAGTTACCGTAGGAGTAATAAGTGCTACCGGAAGGTCAAGACTTCCTCTTCCGGAAGGGCCTGTATACCAAAATTTCATTCAAACCGATGCTGCAATCAATCCTGGAAACTCTGGTGGGCCTTTATGTAACATTAATGGAGAAGTAATAGGAATTAATACTGCTATAAAAACAGCAGGGGTTATAGCAGGCAATATAGGGATAGGTTTTGCCATTCCTATAAACATGGCAAAACATGTAGCAGAGCAGTTAATAAAAAAAGGTAAAGTAGTAAGAGGGTATTTAGGGGTTTATATTCAACCTTTAACGCCTGAAATAAAGGAAGCAATTGGATTGAAAGAAAATTATGGAATTTTAATAGCAGATGTGATAAAGAATACCCCTGCAGAGAAAGCAGGAATTAAGCCTGGCGATGTGCTCTTGGAATACAATGGTAAAAAGGTGAAAGATGTTGAACATCTGAGAACTATGGTGGCCGATACTGAACCTGGGAAAAAGGTAAAAGTTGTTGTATGGAGAGAAGGAAAAAGGATAACTTTGTATGTAAGAATAGGTGAAATGCCCGAAGAAGTTCCGGTAGTAGGACAGAGATACGAACAAAAAGAAAAAAAATTACTTGGAATTGTAGTGCGTAACCTTACAGAAGAAGAAAAAAACAAAATAGGTGTAGATTATGGGGTATATGTAGTGTCTGTAGATTACCAATCTCCTGCAGCCGAAGCAGGTATTGCCAAAGGAGATATAATTCTAAAGGTAGACTATCAAAAAATATACAACACTGAAACATTTGAGCGGATTGTAAAAAAAGGAATTAAAAGTAAAAAAACAATGCTCTTTTATATCTACAGAAATGGGCAAAAACGGTTCTTCCCCGTCAAACCAGAATGATGCTGTAAAGGAAGCTTCTGGTCTATCTGACAAGACGTTGTCACGTTACTTTAGGGAGATAATGAAATATCCTTTACTTTCTCCAGAGGAAGAAAAAGCGCTTGCAAAAAGAGCGAGAGAAGGAGATATTGAAGCCAGAAACAAGTTAATTCTTCATAATTTGCGATGGGTGGTTAACATTGCAAAGCAGTATCAAAACAGAGGACTTTCTCTTGCAGAACTTATTAATGAAGGAAACGCAGGGTTAATACAAGCTGTAATGAAGTATGATGAAAGAAAAAAAACACGCCTTACCACGTATTCAAACTGGTGGATAAGATATTACATAGTTTCTGCATTGTTAAATAGGAACTTAATAAAACTTCCATCTAAATACCGAAGAATTGCTAAAAAAATAAAGGACAGTTATCCAAGAATAAGTCAAAAGATAGGTAGAGAACCTTCTATAGAAGAGCTGGCAGAAGAATTAGGAGTAACACCTGAGGATGTTAGTTATGCCTTTAATTGCGGTATTTCTGAACTTTCTTTACAAGATACATCTTTTGATAATGGCAAGATTACTTATGAAGAGCTTATAGAAAATACTATTACTCCATCTCCTGAAAGAGAGTTGGTAAGAAAATCTTTAAGTAATAGTATTGCAAAGGCTGTGAAAAGGTATTTGAATCCAAGAGAACGGTATGTTCTCTTCAGGCATTTTGGAATTTCTTTTCCTGAAGAAAGTTTTAGTATAAAAGAGATTGCAGAGATGACCGGTAGAAAAGAAGAGGAAATAAAAACGGCTATTAAAGCCATTTTTAAAAAGATCCTTACCCAACAAAAAAATATAGATCTAAGGAAAAAGGAACTTAAAAAAGAAATATATGAAAATTATGATAAAGTTAAAAAGGTTCTTAAAGAGGTCAACCTCTTTGAAAGAGAAGTCTTTTTGCTATATACAGGACTTGTATCAGGAGAGGAACCCATGAATTTACGAGAGATAGGGGATGTTTTAGGAATTACCAGAGAGGCTTCAAGACAGATTAAAGAAAAAGCATTATCAAAACTTAAAAAGGTAATAAATCCTCAAGATTTTCATACTTACTTTAGGGAGGAAATATAATGATTCTTTTTCTCTTCTCTGAGCTACTTTTTTATAATCTCTCCTATGGATTCATTCATGCAGGAAAATTGATCATGGAGAAAAAAGATACTGTAATGAACAATGATACACTTATTTGTTTAATGTCTGTACTAACTTCAAATCCTTCTCTATCTTTTCTCTTTAAGATAAACGACACTTTAATTTCCATTACAGATAAGAATATAAGACCTCTTTATTTTGAAAGAATAATTCATGAAGGAAGGTTTAATCTCCATGAGAGGATAAAATTTGATAGAGAGAGGGGAAAAATAATTTATAATACCGGCGAAGAGTTTCCTCTACCCAAGGACAATGTTTTTGATATTCTCTCCGTGTATTACTACTTAAGAAGTTTGAGACTTTCTCCTTCCTGTACTACAGATATTTTTGTCCACGTATCCAAAAAAACAGAAAAATACAGAATTTTTGTTTCAGAAGTTTCTGGGGTAAAAGTAAAGGACAAGTATTACGAATGTTACAAAATAACTCCTATATTAATAAATGGGAAAGACCATGGGAAATTAATGATCTCTTATACAACAAGAGATGATAGGAAACTTCCTGTTTTACTTATTGCAAAGTTAGGCATAGGAAGTATAAAGGGGGAATTGGAAAAATGGGAATAGCCTATGCAGTTATTTTAGCAGGAGGAAAAGGAGAGAGATTTTGGCCCTATAGTACTACTAATAGACCAAAGCAGTTTTTAAAACTTTTTTCTCATAATTCTTTAATAAGGAATACTAAAGAAAGACTTTCAAGAATTATTCCTTTGGATAGACAGATATATGTACTACGCGAGGATTTAGTTGGACTTCTTAAAAAGGAAATTCCTGAACTTAAAGATAAAAACATACTTAAAGAACCCTTAAGTAAAAATACAGCTCCTGCAATCGCACTTTCTGCTTGGTATCTTAGAGATTTTTTGGATGCAGTAATGGTGGTCCTACCTGCTGATCATTACATAAAAAAAGTTACATCTTACAGGAAAGATTTAAGAAAAGCAATAAAAATTGCATCCAAGTACAACTCACTTGTTACATTTGGAATTACTCCTTCTTATCCTGCAACTGGATATGGATATATAGAAGTGGGCGAAGAGATCGAAAAAAAGATTTTTAGAGTAAAAAGATTTACCGAAAAGCCTTCTTTAAGGACTGCAAAACAATATTTAAAAAAAGGAAATTACTTTTGGAATAGTGGTATGTTCGTATGGAGAGTAAAAACAATTCTTTCTGCTTTTGAAAAATACATGCCGGATTTATACAAATATCTTAAAAAAGTTAATTTTAACCAGAGAAAAACCATAGAGATGTTTTATAAAAAAGCCCCCAGTATATCCATAGATTACGGAATAATGGAAAAGGCAGAAAATATTACAATGATAAAGGCAGACTTTATATGGGATGATCTTGGAAGTTGGCTTGCTGTAGAAAGGCATGGTAAAAAGATAGGGAAAAATACAGGGATAGGGAACTTTTACAGTTTAGATTCAGAAGGATGTATTGTAGTAAACGAAGACGGAGTAGTTGCAATACTTGGTGTGAAGAACTTAATTGTTGTGAAGTACAAAAACAAAATTCTGGTTGCTGATAAAAAAAGAGCAGAGGATGTAAAAAAAATAGCCAAAATTATTGAAAAAAGATGATTTCTTGACCAAAGGAGAATTTGATGTATAATAGTTTGTGGAAAATTTTATTATAATTAAATATAAGGAGGTGAAGGATGAGAAAATCTTTATTAATGCTTTTCATATTCCTGGGAACAGGAATTTTCTGTGTTCCCAGAAAGACTACCAAAGTGGTTGTCCCTGAAAAGGAATATACTCTTTATGAGATAGAAGAAGGAGAAAAGAAAGATACACTTGTCACCCGGGAAATCACACCAGAAGAGACCATCAAAACACCTCCAAAAACTACACTTGGATACAGAGTTCAAATTTTCGCCTCTGCTACCCAAGAGGGAGCAGAAAGAGTTGCAGCAGAGGCAAGGTTTAAATTTACAGAACCTGTGTATGTTGAATATGAACCTCATCCCTTTGCTCCTTATAAGGTGAGAGTTGGGGATTTCCTTAACAAGTCAGATGCAGAGGTTTTAAGAAATCGTGCAAGGATGATGGGGTATTCAGATGCTTGGATAGTACAGACAGAAGTGAATGTACCGTGAATAAAATAATTATTGCTACAGGCAATCTTCATAAGCTTGACGAATACCGAAAATTACTTTATAATTATAAAGTAATAACTCCTTTGGAGGAGGGAATTATTTACAAAGGAGTTGAGGAAGGTGATGATTATAAAACGAATGCTGAGAAGAAAGTAGATGCTGTGCTTCAGCAAAAGAAGAATATATGGATATTGGGAGAAGATTCTGGATTAGAGGTGGATGCATTAAAGGGGAAACCTGGAACGAGATCTGCGAGGTTTGTAGGCAGTGATAAAGAGAACAGAGAAAAAATATTAGAGTTGATGACACAAATTCCATGGTTTAAAAGGACTGCAAGATTCAGATGTGTGATAGTGTTATGGGATGGCAGAGAGAAACATATCTTTGAAGATACATGCGAGGGTTTAATTGGGGTGGAGGAAAAAGGAGAAAAAGGTTTTGGATATGATCCAATATTTATTCCTTGGGGATTTTCAAAGACTTTTGCAGAATTGGGAGAAAGGATAAAGAACAAGATAAGTCACAGAGCTAAGGCTGTAAAAAAGTTAAAGGAATTTTTAGAAAGTCGGGGAGTAGCGCAGCCCGGATAGCGCACCTGCCTTGGGAGCAGGGGGTCGGTGGTTCAAATCCACTCTCCCCGACGTTTAATTTTTTTTAAATAAATGTACAAAAAAGACTTTTACTACAATCTTCCCGAAGAATTAATTGCAAAAACTCCCTTTTATCCAAGGGATGAATGTAGATTGATGGTGGTTGATAGAAAAACCCAGAAGATAGAAGATAAAATATTCAAAGAAATTCTTTACTACCTTAAAAAAGGTGATGTAATCGTACTTAACGATACAAGAGTTTATCCTGTTAGAGTATTACTCTATCGAAGAACCGGGATGATACTGGATGCAGTGTTTATACGAGAAAATGGTAAATGGAAAATTCTTGCCAAAAAAATGGGAAGATTAAAGAATCAAGAAATACTTTTTACTCAGGATGGGAAAAAAGCAGTAAAGGTTTGCAAAAAAGGAGAAAATATATACATAGATCCTTTCCTTCCAATAGAAGAGCTATTTGAAAAATATGGCAGAGCTCCATTGCCCCCATATATTAAAAGAGCACCCGAAGAAAAAGATAAAGAAGATTACCAAACGGTTTATGCAAAAAAAGGACTTTCAGTTGCAGCTCCTACAGCAGGGTTACATTTCACGGATAAACTTTTAAAAGAAATTGAAAAAATAGGAGTAAAAGTTGTTTATATTACTTTAAACATAGGAGAACCTACTTTTAAACCAATAGAAAAAGAAAAAATAGAAGAACATGAAATGGGAGAAGAAGAGTATGAAATTGAGGAATCCGCTTGTAAAGAGATAGAAAGCGCAAAAAGGGTAATTGCAGTAGGCACAAGTGTAGTAAGAGCGCTGGAGGATTGTGTGAAAAAATATAAAAAACTCGTACCTATAAGAGAAAAAGCCTCTATATTCATATATCCAGGATTTAAATTTGAGGTAGTAGATGTTCTGCTTACCAACTTACATCAGCCTGAATCTCCTCCTCTTATACTTACCGCTTCTTTTGCAGGAAGAGAACTGTTACTTAAGGCATATAAAAGAGCGGTTGAAAAAGGGTATAGATTCCTCAGCTATGGCGATGCTATGCTCATTTTATGATAAAATTTGAAGTTTTAAAACAAGAAAAGAAAGCGAGAAGGGGAAGGTTATATCTGAGTCATGGAGTTGTTGAAACTCCTGTATTCATGCCTGTAGCCACTCAAGGAACAGTAAAAACTTTTACTCCAGAAGAACTTAGAACTCTTGGAGTTCAAATGGTTGTTTCAAACACCTATCATCTTTATCTTCGGCCAGGACCTTCTATAATAAAAAAAGCAGGAGGAATATCTGAGTTTATGGGATGGAATAAACCGGTGCTTACAGATTCTGGAGGATTTCAGGTTTATTCTCTTGCAAAGTTGTGTAGAATTACAGATGAAGGAGTGATATTTCAATCCCATATTGATGGATCTTATCACGAATTTACCCCTGAAAAGGTAGCAGAGATAGAAAATGCGTTATCTTCGGATATCAAAATGCCTCTGGATGAATGTCTTCCCTATCCATCTTCCTATAGTGATGCAATGCATGCTGTGGATAGGACAACTCTATGGGCAGAGAGGACTTTAAAGGTAGGAAATAAAAACGAATTTTTTGGAATTATTCAAGGAAGTACATACAAGGATTTAAGAAAAAGACATACTGAAGATATGCTTTCCCTTGATTTTGCTGGTTATGCAATAGGGGGATTGTGCATAGGAGAACCTTCTTATGTCACCTATGAAGTTACAGAAATAGTAACTGAAATAATTCCTTCGGATAAGCCAAGATATCTTATGGGAGCTGGATATCCAGAAGATATTGTGGAGGCCGTTAAAAGAGGTATTGACATTTTTGATTGTGTATTACCTACACGAAATGGAAGAACCGGTACTGCTTTTACTTCTACAGGAAGAGTACTCATAAGAAACGAAAAATATAAAGAGGATTTTTCTCCTCTTGATCCATTTTGCGATTGTTATACCTGTAAAAACTTCTCAAAAGCATATCTCAGACATCTTTTTATTACTGGTGAAATTCTTGGTCCAAGACTTCTAAGTATTCATAACATTCATTTTTATATGAAACTTTTAAAAACCATAAGAGAAAAGATAGAAGAAGGAAGTTTTTACAGTTGGGCAGAAGAATTTATTCAAAACAATTCTTACAAACGTTAATCTATTTTAAAGACTTTTTGAAAATGAAAACCGTAGATTGCAAGTGTGACTACTTTGGGTAAGAGTAGAGGTTTTCTAAAAAAAGACCAAAGAAGAGTTTTCCAGTAAAATAACCTTCCTTTGCTCTTTAACCCTAAATACCATATTGACTTGAAAAATGCTTTAATATATGCAAAGTCTAATTTAGTTTTTCCTTTTGGTAAATATCTGTATTCTTTTATGAAATTCATTATTCTCTTATAGTAATGTTTTGGAGAATAGAGGGTTTGTATTACCTTTCTGTAGCCTTTTAGGAGGATGTGTGGAGACATTTTAGGTTTAAAATTCATTGAAAAATCGGTATTGTTTCCAGAAATATCCTTCAATAACCGTTTTTCCTTTAAAAGCCTTTGATAAAGTCTTGATCCTCGTGGAGCATTAAGTAATCCTACCATTGCAGTTACAATTCCACTTTTCTGTATAAACCTTACCATTCTGTTAAAAATTGATGGAGAATCACTATCAAACCCAAGAATAAATCCTCCCTGAACTTGTAATCCCCTTCTTTGTAATTTCTTGATACTTTCTATCATATTTCGATTTTTATTTGGAATTTTTCCACATTCGTTTAAACTTTCTTCATTAGGAGTTTCTATTCCTACGAAGACTGTATCAAAACCGGCTTTAACCATCAATCTCATTAACTCTTCATCATCCGAAAGATTTATAGAAGTTTCTGTGAAAAAAGAAAATGGATATTTCTTTTTCTCCATCCATTTAATCATGGCAGGAAGAATGTCATTCTTCAACTTTATCTTGTTTCCTATAAAATTATCATCCACTATAAACACCCCTCCTCTCCATCCTTCCCTATACAGTGCTTCAAGTTCATCGATCATCTGTTGTGTATCTTTTGTTCGCGGTGTATGTCCGTATAAAAACGGAATATCACAAAATTCACAATCAAAAGGGCATCCCCTGGAATATTGAATACTCATAGAAGAATATTTTTTCATATCTAAAAGTTCCCAAAGGGGTAGTGGTGTATCTTTTATATCGGCTAACTCTTTTGAACGATAGATATGTTTTGGGTTGTTTTTTTCCAGATCCCGGATAAAAAATGGAAGAGTAATTTCTGCTTCATTAAGTACCAGATGGTCTATTCTTTCATACTTTTCGTACTCAGTAGTAAATAAAGGACCTCCTGCTACAATTTTTTTATTCATTTTTTTGCATCTATCAATTATCTCTTTCACTGATTCTCTTTGCACAACCATCGCACTTATAAAAACGTAATCTGCCCATTTAATATCTTCGTCCTGAAGAGGGGTTACATTCATATCCACTAATT
This sequence comes from uncultured bacterium, assembly GCA_964417925.1. GTDB lineage: Bacteria > Hydrothermota > Tepidihabitantia > B3-TA06 > CAYQJV01 > CAYQJV01. The sequence continues at coordinate 30,128 of CAYQJV010000002.1, forward strand.
TTTTTTCCCATTTTTGAGGCAACATTCCTGCAACCGTTAAAAGCCCTAAGGGAGGTAAACTTGCTTTTTTGGAGATAAATTTTAGAGCATACTTAAAACTCCAAAAAGTATCAGGATATTTAGGATATACTAATAAAATTTTCATTTTATACTCCTTTATTTTGTTTTCTTAAAAATTATAGGCCTTTAATTGAACTTTGTCAAATTAAATTTTACAACCTTATTTTCTCTCTAAAAAGAGACGTAGGCATAAAAGTTCTTACGATATAAAAAAGATAAAATTAAATCAGTTAATAACTCACATACTTGAGAGAATTTTAAATGTTTTTATTTTTTGCCTTTGTTTTATTTTTACAAAATATACTCCAGGAGATACAGAAATTTTCTTTTCTATAACATCTGATGTTACATATCCGTTAAATATATGAAGTACTTTTCTCCCACAGGGGTCATAAATTGCTATGTCTACCCGATGAGGAGAGTTAAAATTAAACTTGATTTTAAGCGTGTTCCCAAGATATGATATGCACATAATTTTAGAGTTTTGTTCTTTTTCTGTAATTCCAAGTACACCTTTTGGAATTGCAATTACCGGGATAAAAGCAGAAAGAGTAATCTCATCGCTTGTTTCTAATTTTTTTCCGTTTAATCCTTCAAAAAACTCATAGTTTCCTTCTGCTTTGGTCTCATAATAAAAATTTACTGTAGTATCTTTATTACTCTGCAATAGATATATCTTATAAGTTTGAAGGTCCTTTCCACTTATATCAGGTATGTCTTTGCAAAAACACTCAGCGGAAAGGGGGTCAGAAGTCTTTACCCAGTATCCATCCTCTTTATCTCCTCTTATGGTTGATGGACAGGCTGTAAGTTCAAACACTTTCAGATCTTCATATTTCAACACTGAATCAAGATGGGTGTTGTAAAGATACTTTACTAAACCTTTTAATGGATATGGATAGTTTTCTAAATCAAATTCATGCTCTCCTTTATATTCAAAGGATGATTCACCTGGATGAGCATTTTCCCATGCAATAAATTCCTCATAAATCTCATCAGGGGTTGACCATTTAACATCTTTTCCTATGAAGTATTTATTCATCCATTCAACAAATCTTTTAAATTCGTCTCTCCTTTGGGAAAGTTCATGGTCATAGGGGTCAGGAGGATTCAAATTATAAAAATGCAGGGTTAAAGCAATGTCCCATACTTTTTCTATTCCTTTTGATTCAAGATACCATTTATTTAATAAAAGCATTATTAAATCCTTCTGTCTTGCAGGAACGGTTCCATCCTGAGGTGCTCCATAATGGGTTCCAGTACCCCCTATAACCTCAGCAGTAGGCGTTCTTACATAGATTCTTTGGTCTGGGTCTTCCCATAGCATACCTGTAGTATCTGGTCTAAAAGGATTCCATACACTGTGTTGAAAATACTCATAGAAGCACTCTTCGGTAAAGTTTGTTTCTATTTTAAATCCATGCATCATTGAGTTACCTTTGTCGTCTTTTAAGCTTCCCTCCATAAATTTCATTCTCTGCACAGGTGCACATGCATAAGCTCCAGCATATTTCTTTACTATTTTCTCAACAGAATCTTTATCAATCCCCAAGGAAATCATTATTAAACTATCAACATAACGTATATGGTCGTTTATCCCTTTTACAAGTTTTGCTGAATCTTGAATGTAGTTGTTGTATTCAAAATCCGAAAGACATAGTTCTGGAAGTATCACAACATCGGAAGGAGCCCATCGTCCATCCGGAAGTCTTGCCCATTGGTGAGCATGTATACCAAAGGTATGACCGCTTTGGGCTGCCTTTTTAATATAATATCTTACAGTTTCTGCTTCAGGAAAAGAAAGGAGTGCAGAATCTGCAAAATCTCCTTGGAACTCTATACATAGTTTTGGTCTTTTTTCATAAGGAAGGCTGTCAAGATAGCTTATAAGCCATTTAAAGTTCCTCACCCTTTCTTTAAATCCTCCCCAGTCTTTTGGAATACCTGATGGTTCATTGTGAACTATTATATGAAAGTGAACGATTGATGAAAAAAGAAATAAAAGCATAAAACCTCCTTATATTTCAGTAACTTCGCTCAGTCCTACAAATATTATTTTCCCTTCATCAACAAGGGATTTTAATTTTTTTAACTCATTTTCAAAATCGCTTATGAACTTGTCATTTAAAGAAATTTGGAAAACGAATATTGTGTATGTGTATATCTTTCCAGGAGGGGCTTTTCCTGTTTCTATATCATCAATCAATGTATACAATCCTTCAAAAAGATTTTTATTGTATCCTTTTCCCACGTATACGAGTTTTGCGTTATCATCATGTGTTGTGAAATTATACTTATCCTTTGGCTTCCATATACCTGATTCATAACTTTCTTCCCCTTGGTGTAAAAAGGATGCAGCTCCCCATAGAATCTTTGGTTCCCAGGTATAGTCATACTTTCCACCGTGTATTGGTGAAAGGAAATGGTCAAATATACTTGAATCCACAGGGTACTGGATAAAACCTCCAACTACATTAGAAGGTCTTACTCTTAAGGAACCAATTAAATATGCCACATCTGCATAGTTATATTCTGTTTCATGGGCATGGGGATCTATCTCAAAATTAAGATCTTCCTTAAGCCATCTGACAATGTTCTTACCATTTGTATCCAAAAGAACTGTTCCTGTGTCATACAAGAGGCATGCTTTAAGAAATGTCCAGTCTGATTGAAAGTTGTATTTTACGTTGTTTCTTTTAAGCATTAAGGCAAACTTTCTTAAATTTTCTCTGTGTGAATAATAATATCCAGGGTCTTCGGTATAATTCTTATAGGCTGAATTCTTTGGTTCTTCATTGTGGGAAACAATACTTACATACACAGGAGTTCTTAGATAAAGGAAAGCAAAAAATACCTGCATATTAACTTCCTATTTTACTACTATTACTTTTTGCCTAATTACTTCTCTTTCTTTTTTAATATTTACAAAATATACTCCAGCATCAAGTTCTTTAAGAGAGAAATTGCTTTTTCCATGAATTTTTGTTGAAAATAGTTTTATTTTCCTTCCTGTACAATCAAAAATTTCAATCTCTATTTTTTCGTTTTCAAATGAAGTGATGCTGAATGAATTTATGCCAGAGGTAAAGTCAAAAATTGATGGAGTAGATGTTTCTTCTACACCAGTAAGAGGTGCATCGAGATTTGGTTCCCATCTATTATAGTACACTCTATCACATAACTCAAGAATTGAGGCAGAGATGTTGTATTTATCGTGAATTGCTTCTGGTTGCAGAAACTCCTGTATATTATAGAGATTTATGTTTTCAAATGCATCGTTGTCTTTTGCAGGAATATTTTGATTGGCTAAATAAGCTATATAAGCACTATCGGGTAAAAGTCTTATCCATTGTATTCCTTTGTCAATCCATGCTTGATATGGAACAACTATATGTGGGTGATCAATGGTGCCTTGGACATGGTCAATTTGGGTCCCTATCATTATTATTTTCAACTCAGGTAATTTTGCAACTACAGAGTCAAAAAATTTACTTAAGTCTCTTATCTTCCAAAATTCTTTTGCCTCATCAATGGAGGCAAAACTTGTTCCAAGAGGGTCGGGGAGTCCTTGTTCCTTTGCTTTTTCTAACACAGGTGTTGAATATACCCATTTTCCCTCTCCTTCAAAAATTCCTTCAATTGCTCCAAAAGGATAATCAATACTATTATCAAATCTATCATTTGAGTTTAAGTCAAGATAGAGAACGCCCTTATAATGTTTTTTAGGATGGATTGCATCTGGGTCAAACTTTAAATCATCTTCATAGCGAATATCACATACAATCCCATTTTCTGTTAATTTTGCTGAGTATGGAACATATCTTGGGTTCTCCTGTAAAGCACTTCCAAGATCTACTGTAACAAACTGTTCTCCTGCTGGATTCTCCCAACCTACAAACCATGAAATATTCAATTCATCTCCATAAAGTCCAAGGGTAACAATTGCAATGTTTCCTCCATTTGAGCTTCCAACAATTCCAACATTGTTATACAAAGGATTTACTGAAATGATTTCATGAAGGTATTTTCCATTAACATCAGTTAATTTGCCTTTTGCAAACTTCATTACATCCCTTAATGCCTTTATGCAGTTTTCTCCTCTATGGTCATAGGTTCCGTCACTTTTTATTCCAGTTGCTGTATCCACACCACCAGGAAAGAGGAAGCTTATTTTTATTACATCGTAAAGCATATCAAATGGATCCTCAAGGCTTCCTTTCTCATCGCCCCCTGGAATGTTAATTACAATTGGAGCTCCGTCCTTATATCTTTGGTTTTCCTGGGATGGTGAATATACTGCTACTGCAATCTGTCCTCCCTCTGCTCCTTCTGATTGAATAAATGTTATATATTTTTCAGAAAAAATAAAAATTGCAAGTAATATGTTCAAGTTTCCTCCTTTTCTATCTTTACTTTCTTTCTCTGTATGTTTTGGTATTTATACTTCATACAAAAAGAAAAAATTTCCATTTTTAACTTCCTTTCAAAATAATTATTTTCCCTTTATAAACATTTTTCTCTGTATTAAGGATGTAAAAGTATATTCCTGGGCAAAATCTATTCAGATCTATTACTTTTGGTTTATCAATTGATTGCTTTAATAACAGAGTTCCTGTGATGTCAAATATCTTAACCTCTGAAACATACGGAATGAAAAGTTTCTTTTGTTTAATTAAAGGTGTAAAATTGTAACAGCATAATGTATCATCTCGTATACCGGTATTCCACAGATTTTCAAGGAACTCTTCCATTTCCTTTGCAACTGTATCTTCCCCAGTAAATAGATTTACAGGATCGCCATGCTTGTATCCTTCAAGGAGGATAAATCTTGAAGAGTATCCATCTTTTATAAGAGCATTGTGAAAACTGTCTGCATTAGACCAGTGGATCAATTCATCCTCTGTTCCGTGAATTATTAGAAATTTTGTATTTCTGTTTCCTGTTTTTGTATGATTTATTGGCTGTGCTTCATCCCAATAAGAGGAGTTTCCAAGAAATGTCATCACTGCTTCTTTTCCATCCTCAGGTAGGAGATCAAAGTCGTACACTCCAGAAGTTGATATTACACCATTTACAAAAATTGAAGTAATGGTATCTTCTGTCCATTTTTTTTCTGGAGTAAGTCCAACAAGGGAAACCAGGTGTCCCCCTGCAGAGTGTCCATACAGACATATCTTTTGAGGATCTGCCTTATATTTTTCTGCATTCTTTTTTATCCATTGAATTGCAAGAGCTACATCGTGTGGTTGGGCAGGATATGTATACGTAGGTGCAAGTCTATAATTAATATTAACAACCACATGACCTTTTTCAGCAAAATGTTCTGCTATATGGGAAAACTTCCTTTTGTCTCCTGTGACCCATGCACCTCCATGAACAATTATAAGCACCGGGAAAATACTATCTTCTAAAGGAACATACACATCGCAACTCTGCAGGGGGTGGGTACCGTAACTTACATTTTCGTATAATTCAAAGGACCGGAAAGTTAATAAAAATAGTAAAAACATCAGGGCCCTATATTTCCATTTGCATTGTTTTCAAACTGGTTGTTTTCAAGCGTTGGGTTTGCCTCTCCTTCAAGGTATATACCCCATGCCTTACTGTGCCTTATAATACAGTTTTTAATGGTTGGAGAACAGTCGTAGCACACAATATTTCCTTTATCATTACCTCCTCCATACTCCACCGTGCATCCATCAAGCCATGTCTGAGAGGAAAGAATATCCTTTTTGAACTCTATACCCTTCCAGTCTCCTGGTGCAGGAGGTTCAAGGGCTGATGTGAAGACCGTGTTTTCTGCTTGAAATGCTCCACTGTTCACATATAATGCTGTATTTGCTGAAAATTCAAATCTCGCATCCTTTACACTTACAATCTCAGGAGTTTGAATGTTGAGATTATCAAGAAACTTGTAATTATATGAAGGAAGTTCACCTCCCTCTTCTATGTTCATGGATGAGATAACTACAATGCCATCATAACCGTTATTTGAAAAAGTATTGCCGTTGGTTATATTGTAGAGGTCATTGCCCACCCCTTCGGTGGCGATTGCTCCTTCCTCACAGTATTCAATAATATTTTTATCAAATTTCTCAATTTCTCCCCCATCCATCAGCCCATAACTTGAACTATATCTTAAAGTGCAGTTTTCAATTTCAGCTTTTCCTCCATGGAAAAGGTTAATTATTCCGGTATTGTCGCCACCTCCGTACTCTATTGTGCAGTTTTTGAAATAAACCTCTCCATGGCCCCAGACAAAGAAGGAATTCCAAAACCCAGGGGATGGGTCATCGGAGTTTGCTGTTATAATTATTCCCTCATCCCCTCCATCAGCTATTATTCTTCCTGCTGGTCCAAATGCTATTCCCACATCTATACGAACTCCTTGGTTTATCTTAACGATTACTCCTGGTTCAAGAGTAAGAGTCGCTCCAATTTGCAATCCTCCGGTTATGATGTGAGGATTATCCTTTGCATACCATGTTTCGTCCTGGGTTATTTCTCCTGAGTGTTCTGTACCTTTTTCTTCTTGGACATTCTCTAATATATCACATCCTGATAAGGTAAGGAATAAAATGGCTAAGCTTAGAGCACACAGTTTTTTAACCATTAAACCTCCTTTTTTATTTTTTGACCAAAAGTTTTCCTAAAAGTTTAATCTCTTGTCTTGTTTTTTATTATATTTAAATCTCATCATGTTGTCAACGTTTGTATAATAATTTGACAAAAGGAAGGTTTTAAATAAAATAATACATAGCCGGAGTAGCTCAGCGGTTAGAGCAGCGGAATCATAATCCGCGTGTCGGGGGTTCGAATCCCTCCTCCGGCATTCTTAACCTAAAATCCGAAAGGAGGTAATATGTCCATTGAAAAGGCAAAGTATATTTGGATGGATGGGGAATTTGTTCCATGGGATGAAGCAAAAATCCATATACTTTCCCATGTAGTACATTATGGTACAGGTGTATTTGAAGGACTAAGATGTTATAAGACAAATAGGGGTTCTTTTATTTTTAGATTAAAAGACCACACAAAAAGACTTTTTAATTCTGCTAAAATATACAGAATGGAAATTCCTTTTACCCAAGAAGAGATAAATAATGCAATTATAGAGCTTATAAAGAAAAATGAACTTGAGGATTGTTATATAAGACCTCTTGTATACAGGGGATACGGAGAATTAGGAGTGAATCCATTTAATTGTCCTGTGAGAGTTTCGATAGCTGTATGGAAGTGGGGAAAATACCTTGGACCAGAAGCACTTGAAAAAGGTGTGGATGTAATGGTTTCTACCTGGACAAGAATGGCAGCGAATACCTTTCCTCCGATGGCTAAGGCATGCGCAAATTACATGAATTCTCAGCTTATAAAAATGGAAGCTGTTTTAAACGGTTATGTGGAAGGTATTGCTCTTGATCATTTGGGTTTTGTTAGTGAGGGTTCAGGTGAGAATCTTTTTGCTGTAAAAGATGGAGTAATATATACTCCTCCAATTCATGCATGTATTCTTCCAGGAATAACAAGGGATTCTGTTATAACACTTGCAAGGGATATGGGGTATGAGGTTAAGGAGGAAATGTTTTTGAGAGAATTTCTTTATCTTGCAGATGAACTTTTCTTTACTGGAAGTGCAGCAGAGATAACGCCTATAAGATCCGTGGATAAAATAAAAATAGGAACAGGAGAAAGAGGGCCAATTACCAAGAAACTGCAAGATGCATTTTTTGATGTAATTGAGGGGAGGAGAGAGGATAAATACGGATGGCTCACCAAGGTAGAGTAAGAAGGATAGCAATTGGGGCAGACCATAGAGGTTATGAGTTAAAGGAAAAGCTTAAAAGATATCTTGAAGAAAAAGGCTATGAGGTAGAAGACTTGGGAACTTATTCAAAAGCTTCGTGTGACTATCCAGACTTTGCAATTCCTGTGGCAGAAATTGTAGCGAAGGGAGAAGTAGATAGAGGAATTCTTATATGCTATACAGGCATAGGGATGTCAATTGCTGCCAATAAAGTGAAAGGAGTTAGAGCTTCTTTATGCTTTATTCCTGAGCTTGCAGAGCTTACAAGAAAACATAATGATTCAAATGTTTTGGTTCTTGGGTCTATGTACATCACTTTTGAGTTAGCCAAAAAAATAGTTGATAAATGGTTTTCTACGGATTTTGAAGGAGGTAGACACCAAAGAAGGATTGATAAGATTAAAGAGTATGAAAATTCTGCCTTTAGCAGCGGATAGTTTAGGAGTAAGAAGTATGGCAACCTTTGTGGAGACAGATGATATTACAATTATCGTAGATCCAGGCGTATCCTTGGGACCTATAAGATATGAACTTCCTCCTCATCCAGTGGAGATAGAAAGGATGCAATGTGCAAGAAAAGATATAATAAACTTTATCAAAAAAGCCAAGGTAGTAATAATTACCCATTATCACCTTGATCACTACATGCCTGAATATTCTTTCCTTTTTAAAGGCAAAGAAGTCTTTTTAAAAAATCCTTTTGAAGAGATGAACTACAATCAAAGGGAAAGGGGTAAGGAGGTTATAGAAATTTTAAAAAAGCACAGGATAAGGTATGAATTCGCAGATGGTATGAGAATAAGATATGCAGATACCTTAATAGAGTTTTCTCCTCCATTTCCTCATGGAACAAAAGCACAGGGAAGTGTATTGTCAATCTATATAAAAGAAAAAATAGAAAGTTTTTTGTACACTTCGGATGTTGTTGGACCTCAAGAAAGAGAAGTCTTAGAGTTTATTGGAGAAAGACGTCCCACATATCTTTATATTGATGGTCCCAATCTTCCTTTTTGCAATACCTACTCGCTTGAGATCGCTCTAAAAAATCTCTTTGAGGCAAGTATATATACACAACAGATGATTTTAGATCACCATCCTATTAGAGATAAAGAATATTATTCAAAGCTTAATCCAATTTTTGAGACCCAAAAAACACTCACAGTTGCAGAGTTTCTCCATACATCTCCTATGCCCCTTGAAGCAAGAAGGAAGGAACTCTTTTTAAAATATGTGGATAAAAACTGAAATCGCTTTCTTAAAGCTTTCTAAGAAGCAAAATATACAATACATAAATTTCCCCACTGTGTGGATAACTTTTTCAACGTTGTGGATAACTCTATAGGTTACGTAAATACGTGTCATGAATGAAAGTTCAAAAGTTAGAAAAAGCGAGTTATCCACAGATATTAGAAAAGTGGATAACTTTCTTTCGGCAGTGGAAAGTTTGTGGAAAGAGATAGGTAAGAGAATAGTAAATCAAAGAGATGTAATAGAGGGAATTCTGGTTTCTTTGTTTGCAGATGGGCATTCTCTTGTGATAGGTGTTCCAGGACTTGCGAAGACTTTGATTGTGAATACCATTGCAGAGGTTTTGGATCTTCGTTTTCAGAGGATTCAGTTCACTCCTGATCTTATGCCTTCAGACATTACCGGAACTGAGATTCTTGAAGAGGATAAAGTTACTGGAAAGAGACGGATGCGTTTTGTAAAAGGTCCTATTTTTGCCAATATTGTACTTGCAGATGAGATTAACAGAGCTCCTCCAAAAACCCAGGCTGCGTTATTACAGGCAATGCAGGAGAGAAAGGTGACTGTAGGAGGAGTTACCTATGAACTTGATCCTCCCTTTATTGTACTTGCGACTCAGAATCCTATAGAACAGGAGGGAACGTATCCTCTTCCAGAGGCAGAACTTGATAGATTTATGTTTGCAATAAACATAGGTTATCCATCCTTTGAAGATGAAAAAAAAATTGTGGAAACCACCACATCAGGATATGAACCAAAATTAAAAAAAGTAATGAAAAAGGAAGAGGTAGTGGAATATCAGAGACTTATAAGAAGAGTTCCTGTATCAGAAGAAGTTATTTCTTATGCAGTCTCAATAGTTCATGCAACAAGACCTGAAAATAGTAATTTTAAATTTGTTAAAGAATGGGTAAAATGGGGAGCTGGTCCTCGGGCTTCTCAATATTTGATTCTTGGGGCAAAAGTTAGTGCATTGCTTGAAGGGAAAATAGTACCTGAAAAAAAGGATATAAAAAGAATTGCTCCCCAGGTTCTCAGACATAGAATAATTTTAAATTTTGTTGCAGAAGCTGAAGGAATAACCTCGGATGAGGTAATAAAAAATATTCTGGAAAAATTTTAAGCTAATTTAAAATTTTTGAGATTATCTCTACTGTTTTTTCTATTTCTCTTTCTGTAATATAAAGAGAAGGAAAGATTCCAATTTTTTGGGGTGGTATTTTTTTTAAAATTACCCCTTCCCCCAGAGCTTTATGTATTATTTTATCAATATTTATTTCTTTGAATAGTTGTATAAAAGTTACAAGTCCTTTTCCGTTTATTGCTGCACATATCTTTTTCTTTAAGAGATTTCTTAGATAATTCCCTTTTTGTTCAGCTCTTTTAACTCCTTCATTTTTTAAAAAATTCACTCTTTCAATAGCCTTTTTAAGAATATATTGGGGAACAGAAATATTTTTATGTGTTGTAAATACAGATCTTGAGGCAGAGATTGCAAATAGTTCTTCGGTGATTTTAAATATGTATACATCTGCGATGAATCCGTAATGTTCTGTTATGAACATTTTTCCTGTATATCCGAGACAAAAATCTCTTTCATCCGATATTAGTACTTCATTCTGTTGTCTTATTTTCTCAATTAATGGGGGAGGATAAATTCCTTCCTCCCCCATTAATTTGATAACGATGCTTTTTTTATTTTTCTTTATCTTTATCAGAATTTCTTCTATTTCAGCTTCAGATACTGAGAAGAAAACTTTTTTGTTTGTTCCCCCTGGAGTAAGAATTGCTATCTCCTCTGCCAAGTCTACTGCTTCTTTGAAAAAATATCTGCCTGATAGATTTATAAATCTATATCCGTCTACATCTATAATAAAAGAGTTCTCAGTTTTAACAATGATAGGAAGTTCCATATCTATAATTTTCTTCTTTTTCAACAGTTTTCTTGCCTTGGGTCCTGGAAATTCTCTTATCTTCAATTACTGTTCCCAGGTATCTATTTGAGCCTTTTGTAATTTACCTGAGTAATCTATGTAAACGGTTTTTACTTCGGTAAAGATTTCATAAACTGTCCATCCTCCTTCCCTATGGCCGTTCCCTGTATCTTTTACTCCACCAAAAGGAAGATGACACTCAGCCCCGATTGTTGGACCATTTATGTAGGTTATTCCTGCTTCAATGTCTGTAATAGCTTTCATGGCATTTTTTATGTCACTTGTATATATTGAAGATGAAAGCCCATATCTTGAGTTATTCAATATTTCAATTGCATTCTCAAGACTCTTTGCTTTTATTACAGCAACTACTGGACCAAAGATTTCTTCTTGAGCAATTCTCATATTAGGATCTACATCAATGAATATAGTAGGTTTGTAGAACCATCCTTTTACGCACTCTCCCTCTGTATAGGGTTCTCCACCAAGAACAAGCTTGGCTCCTTCCTTTTTGCCTATTTCTACATAGTTATGCACTGTTTCTCTCTGCCTTTCGTTTATTAGTGGACCCATTTCTACAGATTCATCCAAACCATTTCCTATTTTTATTTTCTTTGCCCTTTCCACAAGCATTTCAATAAACTCGTCGTATATATCTTCATGCAGAATCAATCTCGAAGTTGCTGTGCATCTCTGCCCCGTAGTGCCAAAAGCACCCCATATTACTCCTTCAAGAGCAAGATTCATATCTGCATCAGGCATTACTATTTGAGCGTTTTTTCCTCCAAGTTCCAGAGAAACTCGTTTCAAAGTTTTCCCACATATTTCAGCAATTCTCCTTCCTACTTCTGATGAACCTGTAAAGGATACTCCTCTTATATGAGGATTTGATAAAATTGCCTCTCCAACCTTTGCACCAGTTCCAGTGACAAGATTTACTACTCCAGGTGGAACTCCTGCTTCTTCAAGAATTTTAACAAGTTCTACTGCACAAGCAGGTGTATCAGAGGCTGGTTTAAAAACCACTGTGTTTCCTGAAAGGATTGCTGGAAATATCTTCCAAGAAGGAATTGCTATCGGAAAGTTCCATGGGGTTATCAATCCCCATACCCCCACAGGTAATCTAAATACCAAACACATCTTATCGGGAAGCTCGGATGGAACTGTTTCTCCATGGAGTCTCCTTGATTCTCCAAAGGCATAAAATGCAGTGTCAATTCCTTCTTGGACATCACCTCTTGTTTCCTTCAGAATCTTTCCCATCTCTCTTGTCATTAATTTTGCTATTTTTTCCTTCCTTTCCATCAATAGTTCGGCAGCTTTTCTTACTATTTCCCCTCTTTTAGGAACAGGAACTTTTTTCCATGATTCGTAGGCTTTTTTTGCAGCTTCAACTGCTTCTTCAACATCCTCTGGACCTGAACGTTGAAATATTCCTATTACTTCATCCCAGTTTGCAGGATTTCTATTCTCAAAGGTTTCACCTGTTTTTGATTCAACCCATTTACCATTTATATAATTTTTATATATCTCTGCCATTTATCCTCCTTTTGTTTATTTTTTATTTAAATTATATCTGTATATCAAAGAATAGCAAATAATCAGCGTATTATTATGACCTTTTGGTGTTTTATTTTTCCTTTCTCTTTTGCAAAAATAAAGTAAACTCCAGGAGAGAGTGTTTTTATCCTTTCATTAGTATATTTTGCCACCAATCTTCCTGTAACATCATAAATTTTCATTTCTGTGTTTTTTGTGTTTTTAACTCTTGTTAGTCTTTCTTTTATTCCAAGATTCCGATATCCAAAAAACATTAAAATTCTTTTCATTATCTCTTTTCTTTGGATAAATCTTTTTGGATTACCTCCTATGCCTTCAAATGGAAAAGCAAAATACACGAGTTTATAAGTACCATCGTAGGTGAGCCCTGCAACACCTCCTGTTTTGTAGTAAAAACACGCCGAAGCATCAATTGGTTTTATTACATCCTTTGAAGAGGAATACTTTGGCGATATCGCTATTGTATCATTTTTACTTTTTCCCACAGGATCTCCATCCCGTCCTATAAGGAATATCTCTTTTAAACTATCCTTTATACATTGTGCATGAAGATATACCCTGTAAAAATCAGTATTCCCTATATCCTCTCCTATATTTTCCCCTGTAATGAAAAGTTTCCCTCCATTATCAAGAAAACTTTTAAGCAACTCAATTTCTTTAAAAGAAAGGGTTGAATGATTTTGTCCTGTTATCCATATGATACAGGAATCTCTGTTATTCATTTTTTCTATAATGGAAATAGCTTTTTCAGAGTTATGTATTTCATAGGGAACATTGAGTTCATCAAGCACTTTTGTATAAAAACTTTCTATTTCTTCATTATCTATATCTTTAACGATCATTAATCCAGGCCACCCTGAAATTATCTTTATAGTGTCTTTCTGCGTAAATCCTGTGGAGCTTTCTTTAAGTAAGAATATAAGTTTTGAGGTATTAAAACCTTGTTTTATACATTCTATTTTAAAACTTACGGTTAATTCTTCTTCCTCACCAAAAGTATTTATATCTTTTTCTCCTTCCTCTACTTTAATAGCATTATCGCTAAAAAGATATACCTTAACATTTTCTCCTTTTCCCCAACGATTTTTTATTTTTATAAAAACATTTCCTACTTCTCTGTATTCAATTCTTTGATTACCATCAGCATCTTGGATAGAATATTCAACAATTTCAAAATAAGGAAAAGTCCTTCCCACATCTATATCACATCTTATAATGCTGTCTTCATTGTTGATATTAAATATTCCTATCTTTGTATCTTTTTCATAATAATCCCTTGTGGTTGGATAAGGGGTATATCCGTATATATAGTTTCTTTTTCTTTCTCCTGGAAACGGATCATACTCATCGCCTGAGTTGATGTTTCTTTCCAGCTCAAATTCACCATCAGCCTGTTCAATAGCTACGAGGTAATGCATTGTTCCAGGAGAATTTTCTTCAGGAATGTACTGATTATTATTGTTAGGCATTTCCTCATCTATATGGTATACCAGCAATCCTTCTCCTGGTAAATAAGAGTCAAATCCTTCTTTTTTTCTATATTCTACTAAAAAATACTCTGGATTTTCCTCTCCATTCGTCCATAATTTGTATACCACAGGATTCTCTTCTACAGGAGGTATTTTAACATCTATGGCATTTTCTTTTATTACCACCGGTTCAATCCATCCAAGCTTATATTTGCACCATGCATCAAAATGAGCAGGAGATGATCCAAGTTTTCCATTCCATGAGCCTGCTGCCATTAAACTCCATTTACCTACTCCCTGAGAATCATATCCGTAGTCGTATAAATCAGGAAGTCCTAAGATATGCCCAAATTCATGACAAAATACCCCGATGTCAATTAATTTTCCACTGCAGTGTTCCTCAGGCTGTATGGAATATGGACCTATTCTTATATACCCTCCATTTGCAGATGGGTCGTTGGTAGTATGGTTTACCCATGACATGTGAGACCATATCTTACCACAACCTCCTTCCTCATATCCTGGACCTGCGTGTACAATATATACTGCATCCACGATTCCATCATCATCTCCTGAATTTGGAATTCCGTCAGGACCATCATTATCAAACTCCCCAAAATCCACTTCATTATCTATTTTTGATATTGCATCTATGACGAGCTCTGCAGAATGCAAAAATCCATAGTATTCTGAATAGTATTCATAACTTTTATCCATTCTTAACCATTTTCTTCCTGATTCAGGGGGTGGATAAACTTTTCCTGAAAATTTAAATATCCTGTAGGAATTTTCATTGTAAAAATCCTTCATACTTCCACCAGGATATATGCCTTCTGAAAATAAAAGTGAATCATAAGATATAGGAGGATGATTTATTGTATCTGCTGGATTGTCATCAAAATCTACAAGAATTGCAATCCCTGATCCTGAGACCTTTCTTGTTAAGGTGGTTGTGAGTTGTGTTTGGGGTAGAACATCTATTCCATATTTTTCTTTTGCAAAAAGATAATCCTTTACTATTTTTTCTAATCTGCCTTCCTTTTTTAATTTCTCTACCCATTCAGGCTGAAGAGGCATACATATAATTAATAGGTACAGCATATATAACTTTACCCAGATTTAATTAATTGTCAAATACCTATTTTCACTAATCCCAAAATATGCAGATACTGAATTAGGTATTTTAATCTAAAGAATAGAAAAAAAATACTTCATCTTTAAATAGGGAAACTATCTTAGTAAGTATTCAAATAAAGAAAAACATATGGAGGCGGCGGGATTCGAACCCGCGTCCGGAGTGGTCCGGCATCGAGGACTACATGGTTAGTCGCTGTTTTTATTTAACCCAGAAGGCGCCCAGCGACAGGCTCCTTCTGAGCGAGCCTCCTTAAGGATCCACCCTGGGATGGAGGCAGTCCCAGAGTTTCACCCAGGTGAATATTCCCCGGATTACTTCCCCCTGGGCAAGGAAGCAACCGAGGTGCTGCCTTTCTAATTAGGCAGCAAGAGCGTAGTTGTAGTCGGCAGTTGTTTTTTCTACCGTGGGATTTACGAGGTCACGGTAGACCCTCGCCATGCCCTCTTAGCCTTCTACACTCCGTCGAATCCACATCGCCCCCTTTTTATTATAGTTAGTTTTTAGAAAAGGTCAAGTTTATTATTTTTTGCAGTCTTCTAATTTTAGGTTATGCCCTAATATTGGGTGGATAAGGTATGTATTAAACAGGGTAATTTGACTTTACATGATGAATTGCTATAATATTGCATGAAACTTTCAAAAGGTGTTGTTCTATGTGGTGGATTGGGCACAAGACTCTATCCTCTGACAAAAGTTACAAATAAACACTTGCTTCCTATCTATGATAAGCCAATGGTGTTCTATCCTTTGATAAAACTTGTTGAAGCAGGAATAAAGGATATTTTACTTGTTACCGGTGGAAATCATGCTGGAGAATTTTTGAGACTTTTAGGTTCAGGAAAAGAACTTGGTATAAAAAGATTGAGATATACTTACCAGGAAGGAGAGAAGGGAATTGCAGATGCTTTATCCTTAGCTGAGGATTTTGCAGAGGGAGAGCCTTTAGTTGTTATTCTTGGAGATAATATTTTTCAAAGTTCACTTACACCTTATGTGGAAAAGTATAGAAATCAGAAGAAAGGAGCAATGATTCTTTTAAAAGAAGTGCCTGATGCTTATAGATTTGGAGTAGCTGAGATAAGAAATGGAAAAGTGGTAAGAATAATTGAGAAGCCTAAAAATCCTCCATCAAATCTTGCAGTCACTGGAATATATTTCTATGACAATAAAGTTTTTTCCTTTATAAAAAAACTCACGCCTTCTGAAAGAGGAGAGTTGGAAATAACCGATGTTAACAATATGTATATAGAGCTTGGGGAATTGGAATACGATATCTTAAAAGGATGGTGGACAGATGCAGGAACCTTTGAATCTTATTATAGGGCCATAACCCTTGTTAGAGAGGAAAGGTTGAGGAATGGAAAGGTTGTTACTAATTGATGGTCATTCTCTTATTTACAGGTCTTACTATGCTTTTATAAGAAATCCTTTAAGAGATCTCAAAGGTAGAAATACATCTGCAATATTTGGATTTGTAAATACTTTAAGAAAAATAGAAAACGAGTTTAAACCAAGATACATGGGAGTTGTTTTTGATACAGGTAAACCTACATTTAGACATAAGGAGTATATTGCATATAAGATTCAAAGACCACAAACCCCAGATGACCTCAAATGGCAGGTACCGGTGATAAAAGATATCGCAGAAGCATGGGGAATAAGAACCGTAGAGGTAGAAGGATACGAAGCAGATGATGTGCTCGCCACCATCGCCAAAAAACTTGCATCTTCTGATTTTCAAGTGATAGTGGTTTCGGGAGATAAGGATTTAATGCAAATTATAGATGATAATATTTTCGTTTACGATTCGTATCGGGATGTTATGTATACAAAGGATAAAGTAAAGGAAAAATTTGGAGTACCCCCTGAGAAGGTGGCAGATATTCTTGCACTTGAAGGAGATACAATAGATAATGTACCGGGAGTTCCTGGAGTAGGAGAAAAAAGGGCAAGGGAGATTATTGAAAAATACGGAAGTGTAGAGAATGCGTGTAAAAAAGATGAGTTGTGTAAAAGGTATAAAGATGTTGCATTACTTTCAAAAGAACTTGTTAAATTAAAAACTGAAGTTCCAGTCGAGGTGAAAAAAGAAGATTTTTTAATTAGGAAAAAGAATACAGAACGTCTTGTAGCAATTTACAAAGATTTGAATTTTTCCTCTTTATTGAAAGATCTTATTAAAGAGAGGAGAATAAAGGTCAGCATAATTAAAGATATAAGCTCTGTTATTACAAATGATTTTTCTTTGTTATTTTTGGATAAAGGTGTTTTTGTTTCGGATGGGGAAAATACAGGTTTTATAGAGAAAAACAGTCCGATCTTCAGAGAAGTTATGGAGATAGATAAGATAAAGTATGTTTTTAACTATAAGGAGATTCTCTCAAAAAATGAAGAGGCTAAAAATATAAAAGGTAAAATATTTGATATTAAAATAGCTGAGTGGGTTCTTGAACCTGATAAAAAAATATATGAACTTGATGATATGATGATTTATTATACTGGGTCAATTTCTAAAGAACCGGAAACGAGATGTGCAGGTATATACAGAATAGGAAAGATACAACAAGAAAAGATAGATGAACTTTCTCTATCTCACATATTCTACGATATAGAAATACCTCTTTCTCCTGTACTTCTTGAAATAGAAAGAAGGGGAGTTAAAATAGATATCAGCCATTTTAGAAAATTATCAGTAAAATTTTCTGGATTTCTTATAGAACTTGAAAAAAAGATACATGAGCTTGCAGGAATAAGATTTAATGTCAATTCTCCCAAGCAATTGGCAGATGTGTTGTTCAATAGGTTAAAAATTCCTCCTAAGAAGAGGACAAAAACAGGCTACTCCACAGATATTGAGGTACTGGAAGAACTTGCAGAGGAATATGAAATTGCAAAAAAGATACTTGAATACAGACAATTTGCAAAGATAAAGAGTACCTATCTTGATCCTCTTGTAGAATATGCAGATAGTAATTCAAGGATACATACCACTTTTGACCAAACAGGAACAGCTACTGGCAGACTTTCAACAAAAAATCCAAATTTGCAAAACATTCCCATAAAAGGTGAATGGGGAAGGGATGTTAGAAGAGGTTTTATTGCAGAAGAAGGATTTATGCTTATATCAGCGGATTATTCTCAGATAGAACTAAGAATTCTTGCTCACATTACAGATGATGATGCATTGAAAGAGATATTCTTTTTGGGAAGAGATATACATACTGAAACTGCTGCGAAAATTCTTGGTAAGAAACATGAAGATGTAACCAGGGAAGATAGAAGAGTTGCAAAAATGGTTAATTATGGAATTATCTATGGACTCAGTGAACACGGACTTGCCACAGGCCTTAAAATTTCTCATCATGAGGCAAGGGAGTTTATAGAGAGATACCTTTCCTTTTTCCCGAAAGTAAAAGAATGGAGGGAAAAAGTGGTTGAGGAGGCCAAAGAGAGGGGATTTACCCAAACAATATTTGGTAGAATAAGAAAGATTCCTGGACTTTATTCAAGAAACAGAAGTATACAAGAAGCAGCAAAAAGAGCAGCAATAAATATGCCAGTTCAAGGCTCTGCTGCAGATATCATTAAAAAAGCCATGATTGAGATAGAAAGGATATTGAAAGAAAGAAAGTTTAAAGGGGGGCTTGTTTTGCAGATTCATGACGAACTTCTACTTGAAATAGAAGAAGAGAGAGTTGAAGAAGCAAAGCAGATAGTAAAGGATACAATGGAGAATGTGGTTAAATTGAGAGTTCCTCTTGAAGTAGATATTGCCTGTGGAAGAAATTGGATGGAGGCACACTGAAGGTATGAAAAAGGAGGGTGAAATGGATGAAAAAAGATATCCAAGATTAACTGTAGATGCAATAATAGAGTATAAAGGTGGAATTGTATTAGTAAGAAGGAAAAACCCTCCCCATGGATGGGCGTTGCCAGGAGGATTTGTAGAGTACGGAGAGACGGTAGAACAAGCCGTGTTAAGGGAAGCAGAGGAAGAAACAGGATTAAAAATTAAGGAGATAAAACAGTTCAGAGTATATTCTGATCCGAATAGGGATCCCAGGGGGCATACGGTGACAGTGGTGTTCGTTGGAAGTGGAGAGGGGGAGCTTAAAGCCAGTACCGATGCAGAAGATGTAAAAGTTTTTAAGAGAAATGAATTACCTCCTGATATTGTTTTTGACCACAGAAAGATTCTTGAAGATTATTTTGGAGAAGAGTATACTGAAGAACATGCAAAAAAAGGATTGGATGAGCCGTTACCTCTGATTAAGTGTTTTCCAAACCAGTTTAGAGAAATAGATTATAAAATTACCATAGAGATACCTGAATATACTTCAGTATGTCCTAAAACAGGGTTTCCTGATTATGGTAAGATAACAATAGAGTATATTCCTGGTGAGTACTGTGTAGAACTCAAATCTATGAAGTTTTACATCTTGGGATACAGGAATCTTGGAATTTTTTACGAGAATGCAGTGAATAGGATTCTTGAAGATTTTGTGAAAGCAGTAAAACCTAAATGGGTGAAGATTAAAGGAGAGTTCAATCCAAGGGGAGGGATGTATACAAAGGTTGAACGTGAATACAGAAAAAAGTAAACCGCTTACTCCACTGTTTTTTCTTTTTACATCTATCTTTATTTCTTGTCTTGTTGTTTCTAACATAATTGCTGTTAAACTGGTAAAGATATTTACTCTTGTGCTTCCCGCAGCAATAATTGTGTTTCCGATTACCTATATTTTTGGTGATGTTCTTACAGAAGTATATGGATATCGCAGAGCAAGGCTTGTAATATGGCTTGGATTTTTTTCTAATCTTTTGGTCGTAATTTTTATAAAACTTGGAGAGTGGCTTCCTTCTGCTCCTTTTTGGAAATTCCAAGACTCTTATACGAGAATTCTTGGATACACACCGAGGCTACTGGTTGCTTCCTTTTCTGCATATCTTATAGGAGAATTTTTGAATTCCTTTGTTCTTTCAAAAATAAAAATTTTAACAAAAGGGAGATTCTTATGGATAAGAACCATAGGCTCCACTGTTGTGGGACAACTTGCAGATTCAACAGTGTTTATTACCATTGCGTTTGTGGGAGAAGTACAGTTACCAGTTCTTTTTAGAATAATCGTAACTCAGTGGATGTTCAAAGTGGTATATGAAGCTATTGCGACTCCCTTTACCTACACAGTGGTTGGTTTTCTGAAGAAAAAAGAAAAAATGGATGTATACGATTACAATACAAATTTCAATCCTCTAAGGATTTTTGAAATATGAGGATTAAACTTTTTAAAAAATGATGGGTCTAAATAAAAAATGGATGAAGCAGAACTTATAAGGAGGATTAAAAATGGTGAAATTGAACTTTTCAATGGAATCGTTGAAAAATATAGACAAAAATTGTATTCAGTTGCGTGGAGAATTCTTAGAAGTAGAGAGGATGCAGAAGATGTATTACAGGAAGCCTTTATTAAAGCATTTAAAAGTATTAAAGATTTTAGAGAAGAATCTTCTCTTTCAACATGGTTATATAGGATTGTGGTGAACATGAGTATTGATTTTTCTACGCGCAAAAAAAGGTTTAAGATTGTAGAATTACACGAAAATATTGAAGCAATGGATAATCCTGAAAGGAGCTTTAAAATAAAAAATTTAAGAGAAGACATTAACAAAGCTATACTTTCACTTCCGGAGAGGCAAAGGGCAGTATTTACCTTGAGATTTTATGAGCATATGAAATTTTCGGATATTTCTGAAATACTTGGAGTTTCAGAAGGAGCAGTTAAGGCGCAATATCATCATGCAATAAATAAATTAAGAAGTGCTTTAAAGGGGTGGTTACATGAATTGTAAGTATGTTAAAAAGAAATTAATAAATTTTATTGAAAATGAAATTTCTGCAGAGGAAAAGAAAGCAATAAGAGAACATCTTGACGAATGTAAAGAATGCAGAAAAGAATACTATGAAATTCTTGCTTTATTTGAACTGTTAGAAAAGGATGAAGTGGATATGCCTGAGAAAATTCTTGTTCCATTTGTAAAACAGAGAGAAAAGAAATGGTGGATTCCTGCTTTTGTTTCTG
This sequence comes from uncultured bacterium, assembly GCA_964417925.1. GTDB lineage: Bacteria > Hydrothermota > Tepidihabitantia > B3-TA06 > CAYQJV01 > CAYQJV01. Next base: position 51,421 of record CAYQJV010000002.1, read on the forward strand.
GGGTGATAGTAGCACTTGCAATTTTTTTCGTTATTATTACACAGTATTCAGGATATACTACTTCAAATTTTAAAAAAGATGAACTTTTAACGTATCTTGAGGAGATAGGGATTGGGGAAAAAGAAATAGAAGAAATGGAAAAATATACCGAAGGAGATGTATACGAGGAATTTTATGAAATTGTAAAGGATAAAGAGTTAATCGAGGAGTTTTTCAGCAAATTTAAAAAAGGAGGTTGAAATATGAGAATAACATTTATGTTTTTTGCATTTTTGAATTTAATATTAGCTTTACCTTCTGACAAAGCGCAACGATTGGTAGAAACAGTGAAATTATGGAGGTTGCAAGAAGAACTTTCTCTTTCAGAGGAAAAAGCTCCTGTTGTGTTTCGTTTGGTTAAACAAAAGGATAGTTTAAGGTTTGAACTAATAAGAAAGAAAAAAGAAAAATATATTGAACTTAGAAAGTTGCTTGAAGAAAATGCCTCTGGAGATAAAATAAAGAAAAAAATAAAGGAGGTGAGAGAGGTAGAGAAAAAATACAAAAAAGAAATGGATGAGATAGAGGATAAAATAGAAAAGGTGTTAACCCCTGAACAATATGCCCGTTATCTCCTTTTCATAGAAAGATTTGAAAGGGAGATGCGGGAAATATTAAAAACCATAAAAGAAAAAAGGAGGAAAAAATGAAAAAATATATGGTGTTTGTTTTACTGCCTTTATTGTTTTTCGTTTTCTGCGGAAGAGGAGAGGATGATAGAGCAATCCTTGAAGATCTCCTTGAGAGTTCATTCTTTGCATCGGATCTTGTAATGGGAGGATTGGATGATGAAACTGTAAATCCATATAGAGTTATGTTTCTGCAGGATACCTTTCCTGAGATAAAATGGGCAAGAAAGATCGATAGTATTAAGAGACACTGGGAAATAGATATAATAGGAGACTCTGCCTATGCCGTGGTAGATGCTGAGTATATCATTGGGAATCTTTACGTAAAAGATCTTAATGATTCCCTTTGGGAAAAACCAATAAGCGATACTGCACATAGAGAAATTATATTTAAAAAGATAGATGGAAGATGGAGATTCTATGCAATAACTCCTATTGAGGTGTGGACAAAAGAAAAGAAAGATTACATTAAAATAGAGAAGATAGAAATAACTGCAAAACCTTCGGGAAACCATTTTGAGATAAGTTCTCCTACACACTTCTATACAAGGGATTCTATTTTCTGGTTTGAACCAGGAGATACAGTACATGTAAAGGTTACAGTTGTAGTGTCAGAAGGTGATTCTTGTTGGGCATTTTTACACCATGGAAGAGGATACAGAAGAGGAGTGGGAAAACACCATAGAGAACCATTTTACAGGACTTCTGTTGAAGGTAATACTTATGTATTTGAAAGAGATTGGTATATCTCAGATGATGTGGAAACCTATGAAAGACCGGTTGTGAGGCACGGTGCTGTGGATATCCTTGCTGGTTCAACTCTATACGGAGATTCTACTTATTCTTATATTGCTCATGCCTATGCAATGCCTTATATAATACGTAGAGCAGACGAAGAACTTACTGAAGATAAAGAATAATATAAAGATGAAGGGGGGATTTTATCCCCCCTTCTACCTTGTGTGAAATAAATTCTCCTGAATAACATATTTTAATTTGACAAAAAGAGTTTTATAAGTAAAATAAAATTAAAAAATTTTAATCTCGAATTGAAAAAGGAGGTATATGGCAAAGAAATCATTAAGTGTTAAAAAAAACATAAGGCAATCAGAGAAAAGGAGAAGGATTAATAAAGCTAAAAAAAGTAGGCTTAAAACAATGATAAAAAAGTTCATTGCTGCAGATGAAAAAACAAGAGAGAAAATGTATCCTGAAATTCAGAGTTTGATAGACAAGGCAGCAAAGGATAATTTAATACATAAAAATAAGGCTGCAAGATTGAAGTCAAAACTTTCAAAACTCCTTCAGGGGAATAAAGTAAAAGCAGCTTGAAATTTCAAAAATATTACATTTAACTTGACATAGAAATATTTATTTTTATACTTAACTTAATATGAAAATTTTTCTAAAAATAAAAAAGGAGGTAAATATTGATAGATGAGATTTGTAATAGCTATTGATGGAACGTCTTCTTCAGGTAAGACTACTACAGCAAAACTTTTAGCAAAAAGATTAAAAATTAAATATATAGATACAGGGGCAATGTACCGGTGTGTTACTTTAGATTTGTTGAAAAATAATATACCCCTTGATAATGATGATGTAATAAAAGAAAGACTTAAAAATATAGATATTCACTTTGATTTTTCATCATCTTGCAATACAAGGGTATTTTTGAATGGTGAAGATGTAACAGAGGAAATAAGAACCCCTCAAGTTGATAAATTTGTATCTGTGGTTTCTGAGAAGTCTTTTGTTAGAAAAGTGCTGGTAGAAATGCAGAGAAAAATGGCCGAAGATGAAGTAGTGGTATGTGAAGGTAGAGACATTGGTACTGTGGTTTTTCCTGACGCTGATCTTAAGATATTTATGATTGCAGATATAGAGGAAAGAGCAAAAAGAAGATACAAAGAGTTGAAAGAAAAAGGTATAGAGGTTTCCTTAGAGGAAGTGAAAAAGAATTTACAGGAGAGAGATAGAATAGATAGTAGCAGAAAGTGTTCCCCTTTGAAAAAAGCCGAGGATGCCTTTCTTTTGGATACTACATACCTTACTATACAAGAGCAAGTTGAGATTATAGAAAATCTTATACGAAAGAAAATGCAGGAGAGATGAAGTGGAGATGGCTTATAAGTTGGCATCTTACATATCCTCTTGTAAAATGTTTATTTCATCTCAAAGTAGAAGGGAGGGAAAATATTCCTGAAAAAGGTGCAATAATAATTGCTCCAAACCATCTTTCCAATCTTGATCCTCCGATGGTGGGTTATGCTGCAAAGAGAGAACTTTTCTATCTGGCAAAGGAAGGACTGTTTGTAGTTTCAAAGCCTTTTGAATGGCTTATAAGAACTTTTAATGCAATTCCTATAAAAAGAGAAGGATTTGATATAAAAGTTTTTAGAGAGGTTGACAGATTAATAAAAAGAGGGCAGGCAATAGTTATTTTTCCAGAAGGAACAAGGAGTAAGTCAGGTCAACTTTTACCTTTTAAACCTGGTGTAGGTATGATCGCTGCAAGGTATGGAATACCTGTAGTGCCATGTTATATTGAAAATACGAATAAACCCATATGGAAGATCTTAACGGGTAAGAATCCTATTATAATAAAATTTGGCAAGCCCATAGAATGTGATAAAAAAAAGGATAAAAATTATTATGAATATATTACCAAATTAATAGAAAGTGAAGTAAAAAAACTAAAAGAAAGGAGGTAAAAGGGAATGGAAGAAAAAGTGGTAAATAAAGTGAGCGAAGACGATCTTGAAAAGTATATAGAGGAGACCTTCAAGACCTTTTCTCCAGGTGAAATAGTGAAAGGGAAGATAGTGCGAAGGGTTGGTAACAATGTGCTGGTAGATATAGGATGGAAAGCAGAAGGAATAATACCTGTGGATGAATTTTCCGATGAATCTGAGATAGAAGAGGGAAAAGAAATAATGGTTTATTTAGAATCAGAGGAAAGTAAGGAAGGCGTACCGGTTATTTCAAAAAAGAAAGCAGATTTTCAACTTGCGTGGTCTACTATAAAAGAGAAACTGGAGACCGGTGAAGGGTGTAAAGCAAGAGTAAAAAAGAGGGTAAAAGGTGGATTGATGGTTGAAGTGTTTGGATTAGATGCTTTTCTTCCGGGTTCTCAAGTGGATATAAAACCGGTTACCAACTTTGATGAATATGTGGGTAAGGAGATAGAGGTTAAGATAATAAAAGTAAACTGGAGTAAACGTAATATTGTAGTCTCCAGAAGAATGCTTCTTGAAGAAGAATTGGAGAAGAAAAAGAGAGAATTTTTTGCTAAGGCCAAGGAAGGAGACATTGTTGAAGGTACGGTAAAAAATATTGTGAACTTTGGGGCATTTATTGATCTTGGCGGTGTAGATGCTTTGCTTCATATAACTGACATATCTTGGAAGAAGATATATCATCCTGCTGAAGTTTTAAAGGTAGGTGACAGAATAAAGGTAAAGATTCTTTCAATAAACAAGGAGACCGGAAGAATTACAGTAGGATTAAAACAACTTGAAGCTCATCCATGGGAAGACATAGAAAAGAAGTATCCAATAGGTAGCAGGGTTAAAGGAAGAGTCACCGGATTCACAGACAATGGAGCTTTTGTTGAACTTGAAAAGGGTGTGGAGGGTATGATTCATATAAATGAAATGTCATGGACAAAGAATATTACGCATCCTGCACAGGTTCTTAGAATAGGTGATGTAGTGGAAACCGTAGTTCTTAGTGTGGATAAAGATGAAAGGAAAATTTCTCTTGGATTGAAACAAACCATGCCAGATCCATGGGCAGTGGTGGATGAGAAGTACAAAGTTAATCAAATTGTAAAAGGAGTAGTCACAGAACTACGTAGTTTTGGTGCTTTTGTTGAGCTTGAGGATGGAATAGAGGGATTGATAAAGAATCAGGATCTTTCATGGACAAAGAAGATAAAACATCCGAGAGAGGTTCTAAGAAAAGGACAGACTGTAGAGGCTATGATACTTGCAATTGACAAAACAAATAGGAGAATATCGCTTTCCCTTAAACATACCCAAGAGGATCCTTTCTATAAATGGACTAAATCGCACAAACCAGGGGATGCGGTTAAAGGAAGGATAATAGATATGCCATCAAGCGGATTAGTAGTGGAATTGGAAAATGAACTTGAAGGATTTGTACCCGTAAGAGAATTAAAAATAAAAGGAAAGATAAAAGACCACTACAGACTCGGAGAGACGATTGATCTTGTGGTGAAAAAAATAGATGAACGAGTGAGAAGAATAATACTTTCTGAAAAGGGTTATGAGAAAATGAAGGAGGAGAGGGAAAGGGAAATCTTTATGGTTGAAAAAGCACCTGAAAAATTTACAGTGAAGGATATTCTGGAAAAGAAAAAAAAGTGAAGGCCTCGGTTATCACCATAGGATGTAAACTCAATCAGGCTGAATCAGAGTATATAAAGGGTTATCTTTATAAAAAGGGATATGAAATAGTTGATTTAAATGGGGATCCAGATCTCTGTATAATAAATACGTGCACTGTGACTCATAAAGCAGATAGGTCCTCTGTTGCAATGATAAGAAAAGTAAAAAGGAAAATTCCGAATGCCAAGATTATTGTTACAGGTTGTATGGTAAAAACTAAGGCAGAGGTAATTTCCAGAATAGGTGGGGTTGAGATTTTGCCATTTGAAAAAAGGACATACATAATGGACGATTTCCCCTTTTCCTCAAGAAAAAGGATTTTCATAAAAGTTCAGGATGGATGTGATAGGAAATGTAGTTATTGTGTGGTTTCACGAATAAGAGATAGACTTTACTCTAAACCTATTGAGGAGATAAAAAAAGAGATTGATTATGCAAAGAATAAAGGATTTGCAGAAGTTGTTATTGTAGGGCTAAACATAGGATTATGGGGAAAAGAACATGGGGAAAGATTTACAACTCTTTTAAAAATGCTTGCAGAGATAGATTATCCAAGGATAAGATTGACTTCTATTGAACCAGATATCCTTACAGATGATATGTTAAGAATCCTTGCTGATTCGCATATATGTAGGTATTTGCATATCCCTGTGCAACATGCCGATGATAAAATTTTAAAAGAAATGGGAAGAAAGTATTCTAAAAAGGAACTGTTTTTGCTGTTTGAAAAAATTACAAAATACCTTCCTTGTTGGAATATCGGAGCAGATGTTATCGTGGGTTTTCCTGGGGAGAACGAAAAACAGTTTGAAGATCTATGCCATGCTATTGAAGATTCTCCTATAACTCATCTTCATGTTTTCAGTTATTCTGATAGACCCGGGGTTCCTTCCACTGATATTTATCCGAAGGTGTCTTTTCAAACTATAAAGGAAAGAAACCTTGTGTTAAGAGATATAGGAGAAAGAAAGTCTTTCCAGTACAGAAAAACATTTAAAGGCAAGATTCTTCAAGCTGTAGATGTAGGAACACAGAGGGCTCTTACGGATAATTACATTCATGTTTTTATTCCTAAAACAGGAAAAGGAATATTCCCCGTAAGAATAACAGAGGTATCTTTAAAAAACACTAAAGGAGAGTTGGTTGATTCTTGAAAAAGGATATAAAGACCCTTACATATCCTGAACTAAAAAAAGAAATTCTATCCATGGGATTGGAGCCATATCGAGCTTGGCAAGTGGCGAGATGGGTGTGGCATAAAGGAGTTGTTTCTTTTGAAGTGATGACGGATTTAAAAAAGGCACTGAGAGAGAAATTAAGGGAAAAATATGAAATTTCAACTCTTGAGCTGACAAAGAAGGTGGAAACACGAGATGCAGTGAAGTTAAGATTCAGATTAAAGGATGGACATGAGATAGAAAGTGTTTACATGATAGAAGGTGAAAGAAGAACGGTATGTGTATCCACTCAAGTAGGATGTGCCTTAGGCTGTAGATTTTGCAGAACGGGTTATTATGGATTTGTAAGGAATCTCAAGTTTTATGAAATTGTTTCTCAAGTGCTTGAGATATCAAAAATGTTCGGAAGACCTACAAATGTTGTTTATATGGGGATGGGAGAACCTTTTTTAAACTACGATGAAGTGGTTGAATCTATAAAGCTTCTGAATGCTCCTTATGCTCTTAACATTGGGGCAAGAAAGATAACCGTTTCTACTGTAGGAATAATAGAAGGAATAGAGAGACTCATAGAGTTTCCATTGCAGATTAGACTTGCAGTTTCTCTAAATGCGTCTAATCAGAAGACCAGAAGTTTTTTAATGCCAATTGCAAAAAAATATCCTCTTGGAAAATTATTAAACGCAGTTAAAAGATATACTGAGATAAAGAAAAAAAGAGTTACCTTTGAATATGTGTTAATAAAGGGAATAAACGATTCTTTAAAAGATGCAGAAAATCTTGTGAAACTTTTAAAGGACATTCCCTGTAAAATAAATTTAATTCCATACAATCCCTTTCCTGAATCTCCCTTTGAGGCCCCTTCACCCAAAAGGGTAGAGGCTTTTCAAAAAGTTTTATTGAAAAACTATTTTACTGCCATTGTTCGAAAAAGTAAGGGAGGAGATATTCTTGCAGGATGCGGACAACTGGCATTGGAACATTGAAATTATATTTTTACTATCTTTGCCTTCCACTGCGTTGTGTCCAAGATCGCAACAGTAGGAGGATTATTATCTTTTGGTAAAGATGGGCTTCCTGGATTTATAAAAGTAACATTGTGTTTTTCTTCTATTAGAGGGATGTGAGAATGCCCACATATTACAACATCTGGTTTAATGCTTTTTACAATACTTTCAAGTTCTTTTTCTTTATGACCGTGCATTGCAAGGATGCTTTTTCCATTGATATACAAAAACAATTTTTCACCGAGTAATGGAAAACTGAGTACCGTTTCATCTACTTCACTATCACAGTTTCCTTTTATCCACATGATTCTATAAGGTGAATTATTCAGAGATTCTACCAGTTTGGCAGGAGCATACCCTTGAGGAATCGGATTTCTGGGACCATGATTTAAGATATCCCCTGCGTGAATGATAAAAGAAATTTTTTCATCTTTAAAGACCTTTAATGCTTTTTCCCATCCGGGGAATGCTCCATGAGTATCGCTAATTATTCCTATTTTCATAATGTTATTTTATACATGATTCAAAAAGATGTCAACTTATTGTAGAATTCCATAACATTTTGGCCACGAGGGGTTATTCTTTACCCATCCGTTCAAAAATCTATCAAACTCCTTCCCATTATCGGTCTGTCCCACTCCTTATCTTAAAAGGCACAACTTGCATAAACTTCTCCATAAAATCTCTTGTACTTTATCTGCTCCTCTTTGTTTTTGGCGTCCGAGATAAAAAAACCAGCCCTTTGCCTTTGTCCATAAATTTACCTTTTTTCAAGATACCAATCCAATACCTTTTTGAAATTCTTCAGTAATTCCAAAACTCTTCGGTAAAGTGCTTAAAAAGGAGACAACAAGGGAAAAAGGATGGATATGGGATGAGGAGTCATTTTTCAGGGAAGTGGAGGAGAAAATCAAAGATGAGGAGATAAAGAATGTGATAAGAAGGTTGTATAAATTTGCCAAAAAAGGAAAGCTCTGATCCTCCCTTTCCTTTGCAACCATCGGTAGATGCAAGATTTACCTTCTATGTAAAAAGAGACTTCTGCCTTTTCAGAATAATGGTCTATGGAAGCATTTATTTTTATGCACTGGGATTTCAGGCCGGAAAACTTAGAAAAATGCTTAATGAAATAGGTTTTGAAACTGAGGAAAAATGGAACGAAAAAGAAATCGGTCTTGACATATTTAAAGGGAAAAGTGTCTCTTGATGATTTCATAAATGTGGAGAAAAGATATAAGGAGGAGATGAGCATCTCTTGAAGGCATCCTATAGGGTTTCTTAAAGGCTTCGATGGATTTTAAAACTGAGACTGTTCGAAAAATCCTTTTATCCGATATTTTTCTCTCATAAAACCCAACTCACAACCCTCCAGCAACAGAAGATAGTAGAAACCACACAGAAGAAAAATAAAGAGAATATGCAAATTATACAATACAAAACCCCAATGCCATCTTCTCTGCTATCCCCTTATCTTCATAACCTCTATACTATCATAACACTTATCCGCCACCAAAACACCACCTATATTAACCTTCTTTATAAATTTTAAGGCATCCAATAACAACTTTACTTCACTTGCATACGGACCTCCAGAAGAAGCATCAACAATAACTCTTCTACCATCCGAAGTAAAAATTATAACAACACCCACCTTCCCCTGAGATTTTATGTTTCTTATCACCATGCTCCTGAAAAACTTTATTGGGTATATGTCATTATAATCTATATCATAATATATTGAGAGGAATGGGAGAGATGAAAATACTCATGAAGCTTTTCTAAAACTTCCCGATAGGACAATCCCCTTAAGACTTTATAAATATGCAAAAATTCCCCCAATGCAACTCTTATTTTTCGAACAGTCTTCCTGCATTTTCTTGACACCACCGAGTTATAATGTATAATAAAGAACTCCATGACTGATCAAAATAAATGTAAAAAGGAGGTGTAAATGGTTGATCCTTTAGGACTTGCTATTGCAATAGCAGGAGCAGCAATTGCCACTGTAATGGGAGGAATAGGTTCTGCAATAGGAATAGGACTTGCTGCTCAAGTAGCAAATGGAGTACTTTCTGAAGATCCTGATAAATTTGGTTCTCTTTTCTTACTTGTAGTACTACCAGGAACCCAGGGGTTTTATGGATTCCTTGGAGGATTTATCGCTATAATGAAACTTGGACTTTTGGGAGGAAATCTCTCACCCATTACCGCCTATCAAGGATTTCAAATATTACTTGCTTCACTGCCTGTTGCAATAGCAGGTTTGGTTTCAGGAATATGGCAGGGAAAGGTATGCGCTTCAGGTGTAGAAATGGTGGCTAAGAAACCTACCGAAGCAATGAAGGCAGTAATATACGGTGCTATGGTAGAAACCTATGCAGTTCTTGGACTTTTAATAACCTTATTCAGTTTACTCGGTATAAAGTTAGGTTAAATCAAAGAGGAAAAAATGGGAATAGAAAAAATAATAGAAAAAATAAAAATAGATGCTGAAAATAAAATTAAAGAAATTGAGGAGTCCTATCGGAAAAAATATGAAGAAAATAAAAGAAAGTACGAAGAAATAATTGCAGAGAAAAGAAAAAGTATTGAAAGAATGTGTAAAGAAAAAGAACAAGAAATCCTCAAGAATACAGAGATAAACGCAAAAATCAAGGCAAAACTTGATATATTGAATGTAAAGCATAAAATAATCCAACAACTTATTGCCAATGTCATCAATCAATTCATAGCATCAGAAAGGTATAGAGAAATAATCATTGAAATTGCCAAAAAATACGGTAATGAAGGAGAAATCATATCAGGACAAAGAGAGAAAGAATTTCTTAAATCTGCAGGAATTAATGCCTTTCAAAATGATGAAATTAAAGGAATAATTATTAAAAAGGGTAAATCATCCTATAATTTTACCATTGATTCTGCGTTAAGTACCTTAGAAGAAGATTTGAAATATGAGATAGGAAAAATTCTTTTTGATTAATCCTCTTCCTCTAACTCAGGGAAATCTTCCCGGGGCATTATTTTCACAGATTCTTTTTCTCTTATCTCTACTCCATTTTTTATTTCCTGAAGATTTATCAAGCCTTCTCTTAAATACTTTTTAAATTTTTTTTCATCAATTGTAACAATTCTATCCCATAACCCTATCTTTTTAAGAAAAGGAGCAAGGAGTTCAAGATTAAATTTATAAATTACATTTTTTAATATTCTTGCAACTCCTATTCTGGTAATTACTTTTTCTTCTCCTTTTTCTTTTAATTTTTCTAAAACAATTTTCTTAAGCTCTTCCATTCTTTTCTCAATCTTCTGTCTCTGGCTTCTTAAATCAAGGTATTCTTTTATAGTTTCTTCTAATCCTTTATCTAAGTATGGAAGAGATTCAAACTCAGGAGGTTCATATCCCTCCAATCTTATATACACAAAATTTCTACTTGCAATGAAATCTGCAATATGAAGTACCCATTGCTCCCTCGTCTTAGGCATTCTTACGGGTTCTATACCCCATCTTCCTTGATGGGTCTCAATTACATCCATAATTTCATCAAAATATGGGGTAAGATGGGATATTTTTTTAAGATGTATTCTTGGATAAAAGGGATGTTCCTTATCTCCATGTCCTTCATCTTTTACTCCATGTTTATAGGAATCGTGAAGTATAGCAGCTGCTCTCACAATATCTAATCTTTCATTTTTTAAAAGAAAAACTTTTGCAAGTTCCTCTACAAGATAAAAAACCCTTAAAGTATGAAGTACCAATCCCCCTTCTCCAAGCGTATCCAAAGGATGGAACCTTCCAGAAGCAGAGGCAGGAATACGCCAAAAATAATCAGGTATGATTTTAAGCGCCTCTTCTACAAATCTTCTTATAGTAGGCTCCTGTATTTTATTTATCTCTTTTGAAAAATCATATCTCTCCATATTTTAAAAAGATAATTAAAATAAAAAAGAAGTCAACCTATTGAAGAATTTCAAAAAGGTATTGGATTGGTATCTTGAAAAAAGGTAAATTTATAGGTAAAGGCAAGGGTTTTAGTCCCTTTATCCGGGCGCCAAAAACAAAGAGGAAGGATAAAGTGCGAGGAATCTTATGGAGAAGTTTATGCAGGTTGTGCCTTTTAAGATAAGGAGTGGGACAGACCGATAATGGGAAGGAGTTTGATAGATTTTTGAACGGATGGGTAAAGAATAACCCCTCGTGGCCAAAATGTTATGGAATTCTACAAAAGATTGACATTTTATGCATAAAAGAATATAATTTTTGGAATGCAGAATAAATTAGTTTTTTCTCTACTTTTGTTAGCGTTTGTATTTTCGGTACCTTCTTTGTTTATGTATTTTGTTTCAGAAGATTTGGTGTCTATTGTCCCTGAAGCTAATTTTGTAACACGATTAAAATCTATATGGAGTGGAGATATTCTCAAAAATGCAGGATTTTATAGACCTATTTCTCTTACTTCCTTATTAGTAGACTATAAACTATGGGGATTATCCTCTGTAGGATTTCATTTTACTAATTTATTATTTCACATTGCTTGTGTAGTAACTGTCTATTTTTTTATCTTTTATTTGTTTAACGATTATAGAATCGCTTTATTATCCTCTTTAATATTTATTTTGCATCCTATTCATACCTATAACCTTTACTGGATAAGTGGAAGAGGCGATATGATAGCTACTTTGTTTTATATTTTATCATTAATCTTTATGATGGAATTTTTAAAAAAACAGCAAGATAAGTTTATTGTTTTTACAATATTATTTGCAGTATTAGGTATCTTAGGAAAAGAAACAGTGATAACCATTCCTTTAGCGTGGTTATGGATATACATTTTTTTGAAAAATAAAAACAATGTGCAGAAGATGAGATTAAAGGTGTTGTTTTTAATAATTGTATTTATTTTTATTTTTTTGATTTTAAGATTCTTAATACTTAAAGGAAGTTTTAATATACCAGGCATTTATAAATACTTTAATGTTTCTTACTATTTTAAAAATATTTTAAAATTAACCGGTTTTTTAACTATTCCCTTTGGCTATGAGTTTTTTGAACTTTTATACAGCAAATATCCTGCAATTTTTTTAAGTACTGCAATTGTTTGTGTTTTTGGAATGATAATTTTTTTCTATTTTGTGTGTAGGAAAGATAAAGCTTTCTTTTATATTTTAATATTTTTTATAATTATTACTTTGCCTTTTTTTCAACTGGTGATGAGATGGTACCTTTACCTTCCTTCTGTGGGTTTTTCTCTTTTTATAGGATATTTAATTTATAAAGTGAAGAGAGGTAAAAAAAGATATGGACGCATCATTTTAGGAATTTATCTTTTTTTATGTGTTATAGGATATATGTACTATACCTATGTATGGTACCTTAATAGTAATTTTAACAAAGAACTTATAAAAAAAATAATCATGTTGATGAAACAGCACAGAGATAAAAAGTATTTTTACATAGTAAATCTACCTGCTAAAATATACCGATGCCCTACTTTTGGATATGGTTTTGAACATACGGTAAGACTTTTTAATGAAGATACCTTTCAGTGTCTGGATCGTATTGTGAGGACTTCTCATCAATACGGTTATCACTCATGCAATTACAAAGTTAAACCCGATGGTATTGAGTTGTGGTTTGATAATCCAAATTCCTATTTTTTACTTCCAGTAAGAAAATACATTTTAGGAGAAGCAGGCTTAAAAATAGGAAGGAAAGTTGACGTTCCACTGTTTTGGGATACTGTGACAGTTTCTGTGCTAAATAATCATCCTAATAACAAGGTAAAGCATGTAAAGATTTTTTACACGCCAAGAATGCTTCAAAAAGATTGTATGGTAGTTATATTTTATAAAAAGAATTACAAAATAATACATCCACAAAATTGACAAATTAAAATATTTAGTTATCTTTATAAATGAGGAGAGGTGCCCGAGCGGCCGAAGGGGCACGACTGGAAATCGTGTGTACGCCTAAAAGGCGTACCGTGGGTTCGAATCCCACCCTCTCCGTTTAAATGTCGGTATTATTTTCCGTATAATTCTATAGCATCGGGGCGTGGCGCAGTGGATTAGCGCGCTTGGTTCGGGACCAAGAGGTCGGAGGTTCAAATCCTCTCGCCCCGACTGATGGAAAAGAAAGTAAAACTTTATAAATTAATCTCAGAGGAAGAGATAGAAAGAAAGGTGACAGAACTGGGTAGAAAAATATCTGAAGACTACAAAGGTAAGACTCCCCTTTTGGTTGGGGTATTAAAAGGCGCATGGGTTTTTCTTGCAGATCTTGTTAGAAAGATAAGTATTCCAATAACATGTGATTTTCTTCAGGTGTCAAGTTATGGTACAGGTACAGAAACAACAGGAGTGGTGAAGATAGTATCTGATTTAACATCTCCTATAGAGGGGAAAGATGTAATAATAGTTGAAGATATTGTAGATACAGGGCTTACACTTCAGTATTTAATTGAAATGCTTGAACTGAGGAGGCCTAATTCTATAAAAATATGTGCTTTGCTTGATAAACCTGCCAGGCATAGGGTGGAGATAAAAATTGATTATCTTGGGTTTAAAATTCCCAACAAGTTTGTTGTAGGGTATGGTATAGATTGGGCAGAAAAATACAGAAATCTTCCCTATATAGGATACATTGAATTTGAGGAATAAACTTGTAATTGGAGTAATAGGAGCTTCCTCCTGTGATGAATTTCTTGGTAGTGTTGCAGAAAAAACAGGAAGATTGATAGCAGAGAATGGATGGATACTTATTACTGGTGGAATGGGTGGAGTAATGGAGTATGCTTCTAAAGGAGCAAAAAGTAAAAATGGTCTTGTTGTTGGGATAATTCCCTCTGATAAAAAGGATGATGGTAATCCATATATGGATATTAAAATAATTACAGGCATGAATGAAGCGAGAAACCAGATAATTGTTTTATCTGCAGATTTTTTAATAGCAATTGGAGGAGGTTATGGAACTCTTTCTGAAATTGCTTTCGGACTTAAAAGAGAAAAATATATTTTTGGAATCAATACATGGGAAATAGAAGGAGTAAAAAAAGTAAATACACCAGAAGAGGCAATAGAAAGGATAAAGGAGTTGATAAAATGAAGGAGAGAAGGGCAAAGATCATTGTTAAAGGATTTGTTCAAGGGGTGGGGTACAGATATTTTACAGAAAGAACAGCAAAAGAGTATGGACTTACAGGATATGTAAAAAATCTCACAAATGGAAATGTGGAAGTGGTAGTGGAAGGAGATGAGGGGTTAATACTGTCATTTATAGAGAGGCTTAGAATAGGCCCAAGGCTTGCAAAGGTTACAGATATTCAGGTTGAATGGAGTGAACCTACTTATGAGTTTGATGATTTCAAAATAAAGTTTGAATGGGATTGATTATTTTTCTTGTTGTATCCGACAGCGTAAAAACTCCTATTTGTGATTCTTGGATTGGAGAAGATAAGTTATACCATTTTGTGGTGTCATCTTTTATGACAGGAGCATTTTACCATTTATTTTATTGTAAAATGAACTTAAAGCATTCTAAAGCAGTCTATTTTTCTGTAGGAACTGTAATTTCAACAGGGATTTTTAAAGAACTATGGGATAAGAAAAAGGGAAGATTTTTTAGTTACAAAGATATGGTTTTTAATCTTGCAGGAATAACCGCAGGCTACTTTATCTTTATGCGATGATGAACTTGATTTATGAAATTCAAAAGATAAAGAAAGAAAGAAATATAGCAATAGTTGCTCACAACTATCAAATACCTGAAATTCAAGATATAGCAGATTTTGTAGGAGACTCTTTGGAACTTGCAAGGATAATAAAAAAGCTTTCCAATAAGATTGTTATTTTCTGTGGCGTAAAATTTATGGCAGAAACAGCAAAGATTCTTTCCCCGGATAAAAAAATTCTTATTCCTTCCTTAGATGCAGGATGTCCTCTTGCAGATTCAATAAGTAGAAAACAGCTTTTGGAGTTTAAAAAGAAATTTAGGAATGCAACAGTTGTAACTTACGTGAATACCAATGCGGATGTAAAGGCAGAATCAGATGTTTGCTGTACTTCTGCCAATGCAGTTGAAATTGTAAAAAAAACTTCAGCCAATAAGATTCTGTTTGTACCCGATAGAAATCTCGCTCATTTTGTTGCCAAAAATTCAGAAAAAGAGGTAATCCCATGGGATGGGTACTGTCCAGTACACGAAAAGATAAAAAAAGAGGATATTTTAAAGTTAAAAAACAAATATCCAGAGGCAGAGATAATGGTGCATCCTGAATGTATACCTCAGGTGCAGGAAATTGCAGATAGAATATTAAGCACAGGGGATATGATAAAGTATGCAAAAGAATTAAACACAAATACTTTTATTGTAGGCACAGAAGAGGGAATAATTCATAGATTGAAAAAGGAAAATCCCTTTAAAAAATTTATTCCTGCAAGAGAAGACTTAATATGCGAAGATATGAAAAAAATAACTCTTGAAAATCTTTATTTTTCTTTAAAAAATGAAGTATATGAAATAAAAGTTGAAGAGGAAATGCGGAAGAAAGCTCTTTCTTCTATAGAAAGGATGATTGAGTAATTTTTTACTTCCATTTCTCTCTTTCAAGCAATTCTTTGAGAATCTCAAATCCCTCTTCTTTTGTTTTAATTTTACCTTCTTTTTGTAACTCTTCAAGTTCTTCAAGCAAAATTTTATATACAGGGCCTGGAGGAATTCCAAACTCCATCAAATCATAGCCCGTTATCAATCTTTTAAAACTTTTTTCTTTTTCATCTTTTTCCTTAATTTCAAATATCTTTTTTATCGTATATTCAAGATGTTCGGTTTTGCCTGCTGTTGCAAATCCATCTGCCAAGTCTAAAATCATTATTCCTACTGCATCTTCACCGGTTATTCTTAAAAATCTTCTTATCGCTCTTTCTGTCAATTCAGGAGCTGTGGCAATTAAATGAAGATGCATATGTCTTTCAACCATGTTTTTAACGCTTTTTACTTCTTTTACAGGGAGTCTTAATGCTTCTTTCAACATTTTTTCTGTAAGTTTTGCCCCTTTGACGTCGTGTCCATAAAAATGGTAGGTCCCTTCCTCAGTTTCAATCCTTGTATCAGGTTTTGCAATATCGTGGAAAAGAGATGCAAGTTTTATAAGTGCTTTTCTTCTTTTTTCAATCCCAGAGAAGTATTTTTGAAAATTATTGTTGAAATGCCCATTTTTTAGTATTCTCTCTGCCCCAAGATATACAAGTAAACTATGAGATAAAACTTCTCTATCCTCAAAAAACCTTTTTGCCTTTTCAAATATTTCCTGTAGTAATCCTATTTCTATCATCTTTGATATGAATGGGTAGGAAAAATCTGTTTCAAGTATACGCATAAATTCATAGCCTATTCGTTCTTTTGCGATTTTTTTAACAGATACCTGAATCATCTGATAATATACCCATTCTGGAATGTTAAATCCAAGTTCTGCAGAAAATCTAAATGCTCTGAGGACCCTTAGTGGATCATCCTTAAAACTTCTTTCTGAAACAGGGATTATAGATTTATGTTGAAGATGTTTTATTCCTCCAAAATAATCTAAAAATCTATACTCATTTTTTAAAAAAAGATTAAGTTTTATTGCAATTGCATTTATAGTAAAGTCTCTTTTTTTAAGATCTTCTTCTATGTTTTCTTTAAACCCTTTAAAATCAAATACATAACTTTTTTTATACACTACCCTTGCTTCATCATCCTTTTCGCTTAATAATACAAATGCCCCTTTTATTTTGCTCGCTATTTTTTTGGCTGTCTTTATCCCATTTCCTTTTACTGCAAAATCAAAATCAAGAGGAGAAATTCCCAGTAAAGTGTCCCTAATTGCTCCTCCTACAAGATAAATTTCTTTGTTTTCTTTTTCTATCTCTTTTAAAATTTCTATTACATCTTGGGGAATACTGGGCTTCATACTTCCTCTAAAACTTTTTTCAAAAATTTGCCCGTATAAGAGTTTCGGTTTTTAACAATTTCTTCTGGAGGTCCCTCTGCAACGATATATCCTCCTTCATCTCCACCTTCTGGTCCTAAATCTATTATCCAATCAGCACACTTTATAACTTCCATGTTATGTTCTATAACTATTACTGTGTTACCTTTATCAACGAGTCTTTGTAAAACATTTAATAAAAGCTTTATGTCTTCAAAATGTAATCCTGTTGTTGGTTCATCAAGAATGTATATTGTATTTCCCTTAGGTAATTTTGAAAGTTCTTTTGCAAGTTTCACTCTTTGAGCTTCACCTCCAGAAAGGGTAGGGGCTGGTTGACCAAGTTTTATGTATCCAAGTCCAACATCTTTTAATAACTTCAGTTTTCTTTCGATTTGAGGAATATCGGAAAAGAAGTCATATGCTTCATCAACAGTCATGTCAAGCACATCTGCGATATTTTTCCCTTTATATCTTACTTCAAGAGTTTCTCGGTTGTATCTTTTTCCTTTACACACCTCACAGGGGATGTAAACAGGAGGTAAAAAATGCATTTCTATTTTAAGCATTCCCTCCCCACCACATCTTTCACATCTTCCACCCCTTACATTGAAAGAAAATCTTCCTGGTTTATATCCTCTTATTCTTGCTTCTTTTGTCATTGCAAACAACTCTCTTATTGGAGTAAAGGCTCCTGTATATGTTGCAGGATTGGACCTTGGAGTTCTTCCTATTGGAGATTGATCTATATTTATTACCCTATCAATTAATTCAATTCCTATTATTTCATCATGCTCACCTGGTTTTTCTGTAGTGCGGTAGAATCTTTCTGCAAGGGCCCTATAAAGTATATCGTTTATAAGCGATGATTTTCCTGAACCAGATACTCCGGTAACGCATACAAATAGTCCAAGAGGAATTTTTACATCTATGTTTTTTAAATTATTATGCCTTGCCCCTTTTATAATAATGTATTTCCCTTTTGGTGTTCTTCTTTTTCTGGGGATAGGAATTTTTCTCTTTCCTGAGAGATATGCTCCTGTGAGAGATTTTCCATTCTTTGCAATTTCAGAAGGTGTTCCCTCCACAACTATCTTTCCTCCCTTCTCGCCTGCTCCTGGACCGAGGTCAATTACCCAGTCAGCAGAAAGTATTGTATCTCTGTCATGTTCAACCACTACCACCGTATTTCCAAGGTCTCTTAATTTTTTGAGGGTATTTAAAAGTCTTTTGTTATCCCTCATGTGAAGACCTATGGTAGGTTCATCTAAGATATATATAACCCCAACAAGTCCTGAACCTATTTGAGTTGCGAGCCTTACTCTCTGTTCTTCTCCTCCTGCAAGGGTCTCTGTAGTCCTGTCAAGGGTTAAATAGCCGACCCCAACCTCCTTTAAAAAAGATAGTCTTGCCTTTATTTCTTTTATTACTTCATATGCAATTTTCTGTTGAACTTCGGTTAATTTGAGATTTTCAAAAAATTTATAGGCATCCTCTACAGACATTTTTGTAATATCATATATATTTTTCCCTTCTATTTTTACAGAAAGTGCTTCAGGTTTAAGCCTTGCTCCCTTGCAGGCAGGACATGGAAGTTTTCGCATAAACTGTTCTATATATTCTCTTCTTGCTTCGGATTCAGTCTCTTTATGGAGTCTTTCAAGATTTCTTACAACTCCTTCGTAATATTCATAACCCTCGTAGATGGATGTTCCTGTATATTTCACTTTAACCGGTTCATCTGCCCCATAGAGGATTATTTTTTTTGCATGTTCAGGAAGGTCCTTCCATGGAGTATCAAGAGAGAATTTATATTTTTTTGCTACTGCTTCAAGCATTGCAAGCAACCATCCTCTGGGTTCTCCCCAAGGTTCTATAACTCCATCAAGAATTGATAGCCTTGGATCAAGTATTATGAGTTCAGGGTCTATTTCCATTTTCGTTCCAAGCCCGTGGCATACCGGACATGCTCCATATGGAGAATTGAAGGAAAAAAGTCTTGGAGAAATCTCTTCATAAGAAAATCCACATTTTACACATGCCAAGGCTTCGCTGAATACTTTTTCTTCTTTATCATTAATTATAATGCTACATAAACCTTCTCCTTCCTTTAATGCAAGTTCTATTGAATCTGCAAGTCTCTTTCTTATTTTTTCTTTCAGGATTATTCTATCTATCACAACATCTATCTTGTGAATTTTGTATCTTTCAAGTTTTGGAGGGTTATCAAGTTCATACAGTTTTCCATCAACCCTTACCCTTACATATCCCTGTCTTTTTAATTTTTCAAAAAGTTCCCTATATTCTCCTTTTCTTCCTTTTACTTTTGGAGCAAGGATAACAAGTTTGGTCCCTTCATCTAAAGACAATAAAGAATCAACGATTTGATCAACGGTTTGAGAGGAAAGCGGTATATTGCAGTTTGGGCAGAAAGGAGTTCCTATTCTTGCAAAAAGTACTCTCAGATAGTCGTATATCTCAGTTACAGTGGCAACAGTGGATCTTGGATTCCTCGCAGATGTTCTTTGTTCTATTGCAATTGCAGGAGATAATCCCTCTATAAAGTCAACATCCGGCTTCTCAAGCATTCCCATAAATTGTCTTGCATATGTTGAAAGAGACTCTACATATCTTCTTTGACCTTCTGCATATAAAGTGTCAAAAGCAAGAGAAGACTTTCCTGAACCAGAAATTCCAGTAATTACAACAAGTTTATTTCTTGGTATTTTAACCTCAATATTTTTTAAATTGTGTTCTCTTGCTCCTTTTATGAAAATGTAGTTCTTCATAAACATATATATTAAAACAAAAATTTCAAAAAAGTCAATCTTTTGTAGAATTCCATAACATTTTGGCCGCGAAGTTTATTCTTTACCCATCCGTTCAAAAATCTATCAAACTCCTTCCCATTATCGGTCTGTCCCACTCCTTATCTTAAAAGGCACAACCTGCATAAACTTCTCCATAAGATTCCTCGCACTTTATCCTTCCTCTTTGTTTTTGGCGCCCGAGATAAAGGAACTAAAACCCTTGCCTCATAATTACCTTCTCTTAACCTCTTCATCCATAAGTAAACCGTGGAACGAGCAACCCCAAAAGCATTCTCTGTAGCCTCCCTACCGTACTTCCTAAAGAAACTTATCACCTTTCTCCTCCATTCCACCACCTTCCTCTCCTTATCACTCAAACCCTCCATTCCTTTCACTCTCATAGCTTTATTTTACCCATAAATTTACCTTTTTTCAAGATATCAATCCAATATCTTTTTGAAATTCTTCAGAAAATGTTAAGGAAGGTTTCTGAAAACAGTAAAAATTGGACACCGAAGAAAAGGTAGTTGAAATATGTATAGTATTATATTGACATTTTGAAATTAGTGGTTATCATTTTCTATGATGAAAAAAACAAAGGAATGTAGATTCTGTAAGGAAGGTATAAGAGACATAGATCCTTTTGCTCCTTTCTTAGGGAATTTCCTTACGGAGAAGGGCAAAATACTTCCACGTAAGTCTACGGGATTATGTGCGTACCATCAACGGAAACTGGCGATAGCTATAAAGAGAGCAAGAAACTTAGGAATATTACCTTATGTTATAAAATAATCATGAAGATAATACTTCTAAAGGATTTTGAGTCTTTGGGGAAAAGGGGAAGTGTAATTGAGGTTAAGAACGGTTATGCACGTAATTATTTGATTCCTAAAGGAATAGCAGTGGAAGCAACGGAAAGTAATATACGGCATTTTCAAGAAATAGAGAAGCAGAAAAGTCTTAAAGAAGAAAGAGCTAAAATAAAAGCTGAAAAGATAAAAGAAAAAATAGATGGAGAGGGATTTAAATTGAAATTACACATAGGTGAGGAAGGAAAGGTATTTGGAGCAATTACTTCTTCTGATATTGCAGAGGTAATAAAGCAGAAAAAGAAAATTGATATAGATCATCACTGGATAGAGCTTGAAAAGCCTATAAAAGAGAAAGGGAAATATGAAATCACTATAAACTTACATCCCCAAGTAAAAGCAAAGATAAATGTTTGGGTAGTAGAGTATAAAAAATGATTCCTGTAACGGTTAAAGGTATCACCTTAGATACGAATAATAATCCAGTGCTACTTTTAGAAGAAATTAATGGAAGAAGAATACTTCCTATATGGATAGGTCCAGTAGAAGCTACAGCGATATCCTATGCCCTTCAAAAACAAAAGACACAGAGGCCTTTAACTTTGGACCTCATTAAAAGGATAATTGAAGGTCTTGGAGCAAAAGTAATAAAAGTAGTGATAACCCAGATAAAGGATAATACATATTATGCAAATATGATTCTTGAAATAGATAGTAAAATAGTGTTAATTGATGCAAGGCCTTCTGATTCAGTAGCAGTGGCAATACATACAAATGCACCGATATATGTAAGTGAGGAAGTAATGAATTCTCAATCTCAAGTGCTTGATTTTCCAGAAAAAGATGAAACAGATGAATTGAAAAAGCGTATTCAAAACATAGATCCTGAAAATTTTGGAGATTACGAGCTTTAAATCTCCAAAGGAACAACTTGAAATAATTTTACATAGGGTTGCAGAGTGTATAAGAGAAGAGGAGTTATTGAAGAAACTTGAAATTTCTTATAAAGAAAAAAAACCTCTGAGAGTTAAACTTGGAATAGATGCTTCAGGACCTGATATTCATCTCGGATTTGCTGTTCCATTGAGAAAATTAAGGCAGTTTCAGGAACTTGGGCATACTGCAGTACTTATAGTCGGAGATTTTACAGGAATGATAGGCGATCCTACAGGAAGGTCAAAAACAAGACCTCAACTTACAGAGGAACAGATAAGAGAGAATATAAAGAGATATACCCGACAGCTTTACAAGATTTTATTACCAGAAAGAACAGAAATAAGATATAACAGTGAATGGCTTGGAAAACTTACTGCAAAAGATATTGTAATGATTGCCTCAAAATATACGGTTGCAAGGATGATAGAGAGGGATGACTTTTCTAAAAGGTTGAAAGAAGGTATACCCGTATATATCCATGAAATTCTTTATCCTCTTTTTCAGGGATATGACTCGGTAATGGTGGATGCAGATGTGGAGTTAGGTGGTACAGATCAAAAGTTTAACTTTATGGTGGCACGGGAGTTGATGAGAGAATTTGGTAAAGAGCCAGAGGTCATAATTACCATGCCCCTCCTTGAAGGAACTGATGGAAAAATGAAGATGAGTAAATCTTATGGAAACTACATAGGAATAGAAGAATCGCCCAATGAGATGTTTGGGAAGATAATGTCTCTTCCAGATGAGTTAATTATGAAATATTTTTATTTATGTACTGAACTATCCGATGAAGAGATAAAAGATATAGAGAAAAAATTACAGCAGGGGGAGAATCCGAAAAATATAAAAATGTTGCTTGCACAAAAGATAGTGTCTATGTATCATTCGCAGGATGATGCAGAAAAGGCAAAAGAGGAGTTTGAAAGAGTTTTTTCAAAAAGAGAGGTTCCTACCCATATTCCTGAATTTAAAATAAAAGAAGAAAAAAGAGTAATAGATGTGATGGTTGAGGCAGGAATGGTTAGCTCAAGGAGTGAAGCAAAGAGATTGATAGCTCAAGGGGGGGTAGATATTAATGGGGAAAAAATAAAAACTATTGATTTTAAACTTTTACCAGGAAAGGAGTATTTAATTAAAGTAGGTAAAAGAAGATTTTTAAGGGTTCTTTAATTCTTTATTCCATTTTCCGTTTATAAAAAACACTACAAGAAAAGCTACACTAAGGACAATAAGAGTTGTGGTTTTAGGAAAACAATAAGCGGTTATTAAACTTCCCCATACCAGTGACCATCCTGCAACAAATTTTTTAATAGTCAATTTTCTTTTTTTATCCTCTTTTATTTTTCTTATGGTTAAATAACTTCCTACAAAACATCCTACAATAATTACAATGTACACGTAAACCATGATATCAATTATAGTTTATGTGCATTAAATGTCAATATTATTATAAAAAAGAGAGTGTTCGAAAAATTCTCATTGCCTATCGTAAAAAAATCACCAATGACTTTTATATTTCTCATTACCATGCCCTTGAAAAACTTTATTGAATATATGTTATCATAACCTATATCCCTGGATCATCTGCTATCCAAACCCTTAAATTAAAAATAACTTTCTGCAATAGTTTCTTAGAAAGTCTTTTGATTCGGGAAATGATATGTTGAGAGGAATGGGAGAGATGAAAAGACCCTGTGGGCTTTTCCAAAACTTCCAACTCTCAAAACTTTAAAAATATGCAAAAATTCCCCCAATGTAGCTCTTATTTTTCGAACACTCTCACCCATAAAATCTATCTTTAACCATCTTCACTAATAAGTGGATTTCTATATTTCTAAATTTTGGAAAAATGCTTGACATACTCCGAATACTGAGTAAATTTATTTTGTAAACCAAGGAGGAAATATGAAAAGAATTCTCTATCTTCTTTTATTAAGTATAGGAGTGTTTTTAAGATGTGGGGAGCGTATTCATAAAGTTGCCATTGTAACCTTTGTTTCTCATCCTGATATTCAGCAGTGTATAAAAGGTATAGAAGATGCTCTTAAAGAAGAGGGATTTGAAAGCGGTAAAAATATAAAGATAGAAAAATTTAATGCTGAAGCAGATACTGCTAAACTTGTAGAAATAGCAAAAAACTTGGAGGGGCACTACTCTTTAATAATAATACTTACAACTCCGGCATTAGAGGAAGTATCCAGAAGAGTGTTTAGAACTCCTTGCGTATTTGGTGCTGTATCTTATCCTCTTGGAGTAAGAGGAATAGGAGAAAGTTATGAAACTCACAGAGAGAATATCACAGGAGTGGGGACCCCACCGGTTGTTAAAAAAACCATAAAATACATGCTATCCTTTATCAATCCTAAAACTATAGGAATAATATGGACACCCAAGGAAGTAAATGCATGGCTGGAAAGAGAAGAAGTTAAAAGACTAAGCAAAAGTCTAAAATTTAAACTTATAACAAAAATGGTAACCTCTCCTCAGGAGGTTACAAAGATGACAGAGGAACTCTTCTCAGAAAATATTGGAGGAATTTACATGTTGCATGATAATACAGTAATGTCTAAACTTGATGAAATAATCAAAATGGCTGATAAAGAAAGGAAACCTGTAGTAGGTCCTACTGCTTTGTCTGTAGAGAAAGGTTCCATATTAGGAATCGGTGCAGATTATTATAAAGTTGGTAAAAAAGTAGGAGTAATGGCTGCAAAGGTGCTTAAAGGCACTCCTCCCAAAGATATCCCCATTATAGACTATGCTCCTGAAATGATGTGGGTAAATAAAACAAAAGCAGAAAAGTTCGGAATTAAACTTCCATCATCACTTTTAAAAAATGCTGTGAAGGTATTCTAAAAAATAGGTTGACATTTAGATGTTTTTGAATAACATTGTAAAAAAGGAGGAAAAATGAAAAAAGTGATTCCCCTTCTATTGATAACTGTGCTGGGTTTTATAGTATGCCAGCCCACTGTGGAGGTTCCTGACCTAAAGAATTCCACGGTGGAAAATGCAAAAATAGCCCTTAAAAGTAAAGGTCTACTAATAGAAGTGGTGGGTGTTGTAGAATCTGCCGAAGTAGCGGAGGGATTAATTGCAGAACAATCTCCAATGGCAGGTTCTGTAGTAAAGAAAGGAGCAACAGTTAAAGTATGGCTTTCAAAAGGTGTACCCGAAAGAATAGTTCCCTACCTTGTTGGACTCTCTCTTTCTGATGCTACTCATAAGTTAGACGCTTTAAATCTTAAAGTAGGAAAAATAGAAAATCAGTACTCTGATGAAATTCCAGAAAACCATATAATAGCTACAGAACCTCCTTCAGGAACCAAAGTACCCAAGGGTACAGCGGTTAATTTAGTTGTAAGTCTTGGTCCAAAACCCGTAGAAACAGTAGTAGTTCCGAAAGTTACCGGATACAAACATTGGAAAGCAGAAGACATACTGAAATCAAAGGGACTTAAAGTTAAGAAAATATACAGAGTAAGCACAGAGTATTATGAAGGTACTGTGTATGCTCAAAAACCAAAAGCAGGAGAAATAGTACCCAAGGGAACTGTGGTTACTTTATATGTAGCAACAGTATTAAGATAACAAAACGCAAATTGATTGGGCGGGTCTGGTAAATCACCGGATCCGCCTTTTTATTTTTATGGAATGGCTAAATGTACTCTACAAGAAGATAGAAAAAGATAGAATAATCACAGATCGGTCTATTCTACTTTCCTATTTAAAAGATGAAACTTCTGAGTTAGAGGGGAAAGCTGAAGTCCTCATAAGACCTGAAAAAAAAGAAGAAATAATAGAAGTTATTAAGACTGCTAATGAATACAGAATTCCTGTAACTCCAAGAGGCGCAGGCACAGGGGTAAGTGGTGGAGCTGTCCCTCTTTATGGAGGGATAATCCTCTCCTTGGAGAAGATGAATAAAATAATTGAAATTGATAAAAAAAACAGAATAGCAGTGGTAGAACCCGGAGTAATTACAGGAATCTTTCAAAAAGAGGTAGAAAAAGAAGGACTTTTTTATCCTCCGGACCCAGCAAGTCTTGATTCCTGTACCATCGGAGGAAATGTAGCAGAAAATGCAGGGGGTCCGAGAGCAGTTAAATATGGGGTTACTAAGAATTATGTAACAGGTATTGAATTCATAACTGCCACAGGGGAATCAATAATAATAGGAGGAAAATTACATAAAAACGTCACAGGATATGACCTTATCGGACTTCTTGTGGGATCAGAAGGAACCTTAGGTATTTTTACAAAAATTTTTTTAAAACTTTTACCTTTACCTAAATACAGGGTAGACATACTGGTACCTTTCAGAACACTGGAGGATGCTATTAATTCCTTTGAGAAGATATTTCCAAAATTTTTACCTGTGAATATTGAGTTTGCCGAAAAGGAAAGTATAGATATTGCACGAGAATTTCTTGAAGATAGAATGATTTTAAAAGATGCAGAAGCTTATCTTATAATAGGATTTGATGGAAATAATATGGACTCTATTGAAAAAGAGTATGCTATGGTGGGTGAATTATGCATAGAAAATAATGCAATTGATGTATTTGTTGCGGATAACGAAAAAACAAGAGAAAGATTATGGAAAGCAAGAAGAGCAATGCATGATGCTGTAAAGGTTAAAAGTCCTATAATGGAACGGGAGGATGTGGTGGTTCCTGTATCAGAGTTGAAAAAATTGATAAGAAAAATTAAACACCTTTCTGAAAAATATAAACTCAGTATAATTGCTTTTGGCCATGCAGGGGACGGGAATATCCATGTAAATATCTTGAAAGGCAACACTCCTTTGGAAGAATGGAAGGAAAAAAGAAAAAATGTGGTAAAAGAACTCTTAGAAAATGTGATAATACTTGGTGGAACGCTTACCGGAGAGCATGGAATAGGAGTGGTAAAAAAAGATTATCTATGCATGGCAGTTGGAAAACCTGCCTTAACGCTTTACAAAAAGATAAAAGAAACGTTTGATCCTTACAATATACTTAACCCAGGTAAAATAATACCATGAAGATACTTCTTGTAACCGATGCCTACTATCCCTACCCCTCAGGACTCTCAGAATATGTGGGAAATCTTGCTTTACATCTTGAAAGATCAGGGCACAGTGTGAATATAGTAGCCACCTCATTTAGAACTCATGAAGAGAAAAAATATAAAGCAATTAGAGTAGGAAAAGTAGTATACATTCCTATGAATGGATCTTACGCCACCGCTCCATTTGGATTTGAAATCCCTGCGAAAATGAAATGGATAGTAGAAAGAGGTAAATACGATATTATACATCTTAATGGTCCTATGTTTCCGAATCTCTCCTTCTTTGCTTTAAAATATTCTAATACCAGAACTATAGCAACATTCCATTCTGCATCTGAAAAAAACAAAGGAAGAGGAGCAAGAATATTCAAGTGGTTATTTGGGAAGTTGTATGAAAAAATAGATGTAAAGATAGCAGTTTCTGAAACTGCCTTAAAGAACCATGAACCTTACATTCCTGGCCCATATTATATAATTCCCAATGGAGTGGACGATGAAAGGTTTACTCCCACAGGTAAAAAACTAAAAAAAATGGATGGAAATTCAATACTTTTTGTAGGAAGATTAGATCGTAGAAAAGGACTTCATAGATTATTAAAAGCATTTGTACATGTTAAGAAAAAAGTAAAAGATGCTAAACTCTTTGTAGTAGGAAAAGGTCCTTTAAGAAATCTTTATAAAAAGATGGTTCAGGAACTTGGCATAGAAAAGGAAGTTGAATTTGAAGGATTTGTCTCCGAAGAAATGATTCCTGTATACTTCAGGTCGGCAAAGGTATATACCTCCCCTGCGGAAGGTGGGGAATCTTTTGGAATAGTCCTCATAGAGGCAATGGCCTCTGCAACTCCTGTGGTTGCTTCAAATATAGCTGGGTATAGAGATGTAATAAAAAATGGAGTAAACGGTGTTCTCGTAGATACCAATGACTCTCAAAAATATGCAGAAATATTAGTAGAAATCTTAAAAAACTCTCGTTTCAGACACCAACTCATTACTGCAGGATTAGAAGATGTGAAAAAAAAGTACTCGTGGAAGGTGGTATCCAAGAGGATAGAAAATCTTTACTATTCAAATAGCTTGGATAAATTGACATATTGAAATATAAAGTTATAATTTGATGTGGAACTCCTAAGCAGGAGAGAATTTTTAAAAAAATCTGGAGTATTCTTAGGAGTAATACTTCTTTCTCCTAATAAACTGTTCAGCATAGGGGGACCGGGTTATGGATTTATAAAACGGAAAAAAGCCCGATTTTTTAAGCCCCTTAAAAATGGAAAGATCCAGTGTTTGCTATGCCCGAGAGAGTGTATAGTTACTCCTGGACAAAGAGGTATGTGTAGAGTAAGAGAAAACCAAAAGGGAGTTTATTACACCCTTGTATATGGAAATCCCTGTGCTTTGCATATAGATCCTATAGAGAAAAAACCTTTCTTTCATTTTCTTCCTGGAACCCAGGCTCTATCAGTAGCCACAGCGGGGTGCAACCTTAGTTGTAAGTATTGCCAAAACTGGGAAATATCTCAATTTCCTCCAGAGAAAACCTTTAATTTCAATGTCTCTCCTTCTGAACTTGTAAATATGGCTTTAAAATATAAAACTCCATCAATTGCATATACCTATACCGAACCTTCTGTGTTTTATGAATACATGTATGATACTGCAAAAATAGCCTCTAAAAAAGGAATCTTCAATATATACCATTCCAATGGCTATTTAAACAAAAAACCCTTAGAAAAATTAATTCCCTATCTTTCTGCTGCGAACATAGATTTAAAAGGGTTTTCCAATTCTTTTTACAGAGAAATCTCTGGAGGGACGTTAAAACCTGTTTTAAATACAATAAAGACGCTTAAAAAAAATGGAGTATGGGTAGAAATTACAAACCTCGTGGTACCCACTAAGAATGATTCTCCTTCTATGATAAGAGAAATGGTGAAATGGATAATTGATAATGTAGGACCAGAGGTCCCTTTACATTTTTCAAGGTTCTATCCTATGTATAAATTAAAAAATCTTCCACCAACTCCTGTTAAAACATTGGAACGTGCAAGAGAAATAGCTTTAGAAGAAGGAATGAAATTTGTGTACATAGGAAATGTATTTGGACATAAAGCAGAGAATACGTATTGTCCAAAGTGTGGTAGGGTCATCATAAAAAGAAAAGGATACACAATTTATGAAAACAATATTAAAAAGGGAAAATGCAAATTCTGTGGAGAAAGAATACCAGGGGTATGGTCAAAATAATTAAAAAAAGGAGATAGAATGTGTGGATTTTTCGCAATTGTTTTTAAACAAGAGAGAAAAGACCTTGGAAAAATACTTTATGAAGCTGGAAAAAGATTATCTTATCGTGGATATGACTCAGCAGGTATTTTAACTATTGATGGCACAGGAGTTCATGATTTACGAAAAGATGCGGGCGAAATAGAGGAGTTGGCAAAGAAACTAAAATTTCATGAAATGAAAGGCAAAAGAGGAATAGTCCAACTGAGATGGGCCACTTTTGGCTTTCCCAATTCAAACAATTCACAACCTCATGCAGACTGTGAAGAGAAAATTTTTGGGGCCCATAACGGAAATATAATAAACACTAAATTTTTAAGACAGGAATTAAAAAAGAATAATCATAATATTCGTGGGGAAAATGACGGAGAGGTAATTGTTCACCTATTTGAAGAAGAGTATAAAAAAAATGGTTGTATTTTAAAATCTGCTGTAAAAGTGCATAAAAGACTAAAAGGAGATTATGCTTATGTTATTACAGAAAAACATAACAATCACTTCCTTGCAGTAAAGCAAGGATCCTCACTTTTCTTGGGAATAGGAGAAGATTTCCACTGTGTATCAAGTGATCTTGTTGCAATTCTTGCTTTAACCAATAAAGTAAAATTAATAGAGGATGGGGAGATAGTGTATTTTACACACGACAAACACAGGATTTATAAAATAGATGACATAAAAGTTCCTGTAGAAAAAAAGATATTTATCCCTAATATACAACCTGAGGAAATCAACAAAGGAAGTTATAAGCATTTTATGGAAAAAGAGATTGAAGAAATACCAAAAAGAGCAGAAACTCTTATAAAGTATCTTCCAAAAGCAGAAAAGATAGAAAAAATAATAAAAATCTTAAGCGAAGCAGAAAAAGTATATTTTAGTGGAGCAGGAAGTTCGTACCATGCACTTTTGCTCGGAGCATATTATTTTAATCTCTTGGCGGGTATCCACGTTTACACTGCATATGCAAGTGAATTCTTATCAAGGTTCGGCAATGATTTCTCTAAGAAAGATGTAGTGGTCCTTGTCTCCCAGAGTGGAGAAACTAAGGATGTGAAAAATGTTTTAGACGCGATAAAAGATAAAGCATATGTAGTATCTATTGTAAACAACATAGGCTCTACCATTGCAGTAAAAAGTAAACTTGTTCTACCTATCGTATGTGAACTTGAAATGGCCGTTCCTGCAACGAAAACATTTGTCAATCAATGTCTTGCTTTTCTTTACCTTGCAATTAAAATTGGAGAAAGAAAAAAATATAATCCTGAAGATAAAATAACAAAAAGAGATTTACTTGCGATACCTCACTTATTAAGAGAAAACATTGAAAAAGCAAAGAAAGAAATGAAACATTTTGTGGAGTATTTAAAAAACCATAATGATGGGTATATACTTGGGTATGGTTTACAATATCCCATTTCTTTGGAAGCAGCGCTTAAAATGAAAGAGGTAGTATATGCCCATTATGAAGGGATGTATTCTGGTGAATTTAAGCACGGTCCTATTTCAAGGATAGAAAATGGATATCCCGTAATTTTCTTTTCTTCTCCTTTAGAAAAATACTTTATACTTTCTCATATGAATGAAGCCCTCACAAGAAACGCAAAGATTCTAACAATAGGTCCTGAAGATGAAGAAATAAAGGCTCATAGTGATTTTTATTTTACTTTAACCTCTCCAAATCCTTACATTTTTCCTTTGGTATCCATTGTACCTTTCTATAGATTGGTGTATGAACTTGCTGTTCATCTGGGGTATAATCCGGATAGGCCAAGAAATATCTCCAAAACTATCACCGTAGATTAAATTATGCTTTATCTTTTACTCCTTACCCAGTTTTATTTTGGTAAAAACAAAGTCCAATACAAAGAGTTTTCATTCTTAACTTACGAAACCGAAAATTTTGATATATATGTAGAAGAAGGGGCTGAAGTACTTGCCTATTTTGCAGAAAAAGTTTTAGAAGAAGCTTTAGAAGAGTATACTCAAGACTTTGGTATAGGAATAGAAGAGAAAATACCTGTAATAATTTACAGTTCCCCTTCTGATTTTTCACAGACCAACATAATTCTTGAACCAATAGAAGAATCCATAGGAGGCTTTACAGAACTTTTTAAAAATAGAGTGGTGGTACCTTTCACCGGTTCCTATAAAGAGTTCAAACATGTACTAAGACATGAACTTACTCATGTGTTCCAGTTTGAACTCTTTTTTTCACTCTCTCTATCCAATCTATTTTCACTTATTCCAGGATTCGTTCCTCCTCTATGGTTTCTTGAAGGAATGGCAGAGTATTGCTCAGAACATGGAGGAGAAGATGCAGAACTTTTTATGCGAGATTTAGTAATAAATGGTGAAATAGTTCCTCTTTCTGAATTAACTCCTGAATATGGTTTTATCCTTTATAAGGAAGGTGAGTCTTTTTTCTTGTATCTTGAGAATGAATACGGAAGAAGGAAGGTATTTGAATTTATAAATGCAGTAAAATTCAAAAAAAGTATTGAAGAAGCATCAAAATATGTGTTCAAGAAAAAATTTTCAGAGATTGAAAAAGATTGGATGGATTATCTTAAAGTAAAATACTTTCCATCTATAACCTTAAAGAAAAAATTTAAGGCAAACATACTAAAACTTACCAATCATAAAAAGACCGGATCAATTTTCAATAAATCGGTCTCCCTATCTCCCACAGGAACAAAAATAGCCTTTATCTCTGATAGAGAAGATTACACCGATATATTTGTAGCCTCTGCATTTGATGGAAAAATCTTAAAAAAACTCATTACTACAGGAAGATCTGCATCGTTTGAACATCTTCCTGTATTGAAAAGAGAACTTGCTTGGTCAGAGGACGAAAGGTATTTATATGTAATTGCTTTTAGTCAGGGTAAGCCAGTACTATATGTGATAAACTACGAAACAGCAAAAATAGAGCATAAATTGGTACTCCCCTTAGATGATGCATTTTCACCTTCAGTATATAAAGAAAAAATTGTCTTCATAGGGTTAAAAGACGGATATGCAGATATTTATCAATATGACCTCTCAACCAAAACACTAAAAAGACTCACCTGGGATCCTTTTGAAGAAAAATCTCCTTTCATATCAGATAAAGGAATATTTTTTGTATCGGATAGACCTTTAAAAAATGAATGGTCACCTGGAATATATGGCCTTTTTTTGATGAAAAACAACGGAGAGGTAAAATGTTTATTACATGGGCTATCAACTCTGGACAATCCTGTAATATTTAACGAAATGGTATATTTCATTGGTCCAGGTAAAAAACTTTACGGATTTTCCTTAAAGGATTCTTCAACCTACGAAATCTTTTCCTCTCTTGCAACCGTGGAGGAGATATCAATATCAAACCAAGGAAAAATGGCAATTACCTATTTCAGCGGATTGGGATGGGATATAGGAATCTTTAAAAGAAAAGTAGATAAACTTCAGGGCAAAAAAGTAGTTTTGCAAAAAGATACTGCACAGGTATTTACATTTAATACTGTAGACGAAAACGATTTTTCCCTATATACACCTAAGTTTTCTCCAGATTACGTATACGGTACAGGAAGTTACTCCACTGATTTTGGATTCTCTGGATGGCTCTATATGGGAATAAGTGATATGCTCGGGAATCATAGATTTTACATAGACCTCTATCTTTCTCCTGACATCTCATTTTCAAATATAGTTGTGGAATACTGGTATCTTCCTCATAGATGGGATATAGGAATAGGAGCTTTTCAATTGGTGTATTTCTATTATCTTTTACCCAACTGGGATATAATCCTACAACGTTTGAGAGGTGGAGCACTATTTTTTTCCTATCCTTTTAGCAAGTTTGCAAGAGTTGAAGCAGAAATCGATGGAACCTATGTAGATGAATTTCTATACATCAATACAGAACATGGTTTTTACTACGCAGACCATAAAGAATATCCCTTATTTATCTCAGGAACAGCTGCTGTGTTTGATAATATTCTTTGGAAGTACTACACTCCTATGCGAGGCACAAGATGGAGAATTGCAGTCTATAAAAGTTTTGCAAGTCCTATAGAATTTACCACATTTTATGTAGATTTTAGACATTATCTTAAATTAACTCCTCGCTCCTGCCTTGCAATAAGAGTATACGGAGGAGAAAGCATAGATAAAGATGCAGAATACTTTACCTTAGGAGGAACAGGTTCTGTACGAGGTTACAATGATTATGAGGAAATCGGACATAAAATTGTAATGATGAATTGGGAGTTAAGGGTACCCTTTATAGATTATTTAAAAATGGCATTCCCTTTACCTTTAACTATAAAAAATCTCAGAGGCGTATTATTCATCGATGCAGGAATCTGTTGGAATGACACTATTTCATATTATGATCCTGCTACTCATACTCTGGGAGATATAAAAATAGGATATGGAGTAGGCTTAAGATTTACTTTCAGTTACTTCCTATTTAAACTTGATTTTGGATGGCCCTTTTATTACTGCGATACAGAAGATAAAAATATGAAAATTCATTTTTCAGTAGGAGCGGACTTTTGAAAAAAATTCTTTTCCTCCTTATCTTCTTTACAATGTGTATTAGATATTATGTAAAACCTTATGTCCCCTTAGAACAGATTCCAGAATATTCCTGGAGTATATTAAAAAAACAATGTTCTTTCAACTTTTCCTATAATATTTCAAAGAAGTCCATTCAATTAGAGATAGCACTTAAAGGAACATTTAATACTCCAGACGTATTTGAAATAAAAGGAACTTGGATTCAAGGAGATAAAAAAGAAAATATTCAAATGATCGGAATAGGAGACGTTGAATTTGAAAAAGAGAATACCAAATGGAAAGTTCACCCAAGAGGAGAAGAAACACAGATAATTGAAATGGTAGAAAAAGTAATAGGAAATATCCTTCATAGAAAAAGAAAAAGGGTAAAATTTGTTGATTCAGTGGAAAAATCTCTCATTTTTGAATTCAAACCCAACCTTGCTTTTTTAGATCCTGTTTTCTCTAAAAAATTTAAAGGACTTCTATACATTAATAAAAGAAACTACATGATTGATAGCATAGTGTGTAACTCTACTGATCATGATATTTATTTTTTCTTTAGCGTAAAAAATATAAACAAGGCAAAGAAAATAAAAATTCCTTTTATAATTAAAAATGAAGTTGTATTTCGCAGTAAAAACTCCAAAAAAGCCGAAAAAATTATAAAAAAGAGATTAAAAGAAGCAGGGATAAAAGCAAAAATAAAAAGAAAGGGAGAGAAAATAGTAGTATTAGGCGATGCTACACTTACACAACCCAAAGTTAACATTCTTGCCCTTTCTGGAACCCCTTTAATTTTGCTTCTTTCTATTAAAGGAAAAGGAGAAAAAATATCGTTGAAAAACCATCCATCGGATATCTTCTATATTAAGGATACTTTGCTTCATAATAGTGTCAAAAAGGCAGAAGTGGTAATGGACGATCTTTCAAGACCAGGGGTAAAAGTAGAATTTAAGAAAGAAATTCCTCCTACAGGAACAGATTACGCAGGGTTTTTTATGGATGGTATCTTATACCAGGTTTACAAATTTGACAAAAAAACCAACTGCTTTATAATAAAAAATATAACTACTTATAATGAAGCAGAGCTTTTAAAAAATATATTGAATAATCCAATGAAAGAAAAACTAACAATTGAAGAAGTGAGGAGAAAATGATAGAAATTTCTCTTGCATTTTATGCAGTTTCAGTATTCTTTTTAACCCTATATGCAATGCATGCCTGGCTGATGCTTTTTTATTACATAAAGGATAGGAAAAAGATGAGAGCTCCAAAGAAAAAAAAATTGAATTCTTATCCAGTTGTAACGGTTCAATTGCCCGTATATAATGAAAAGTATGTAATTGAAAGATTAATACGTAAGGTATGTGAGTTAGATTATCCCCAGAATAAACTGGAGATTCAAATACTTGATGATTCCACTGATGAAACCACATTAATTGCAGAAAGACTAGTTGAAGAATACAAAAGAAAAGGGTTTGATATAAAACTTTTACATCGAGAAAATAGAAAAGGTTACAAAGCTGGGGCTTTATCAGAGGGACTTAAGAAAGCAAAAGGTGAGTTTATTGCAATATTTGATGCAGATTTTTTACCTCCCAAAGATTTTTTGAAGAGAACTATACCTTACTTTAAGGACCCAAATATTGCAGTAGTACAAACAATGTGGGGACATATTAATGCAGAAGAATCCATTTTAACAAAGGTACAATCAATACTTCTTGATACTCATTTTTATATAGAACAGTATGCGAGAAATAGACATGGATATTTCATTACATTTAATGGAACAGCAGGAATATGGAGAAAAAAGGCAATAGAAGATGCAGGAGGATGGGATGGTAATATCTTAGCAGAAGATGTAGACCTTTCTTATCGGGCACAACTTAAAGGTTGGAAGATGATATTCTTACCTCATATAAAGGTTCCTGCAGAACTCCCAGCGGATATTGAATCTTTTAAAAATCAGCAATACCGATGGGCGAAGGGAACTATACAAGCAGGGAAAAAACTTCTTCCTTTAATATGGAGTTCAAATCTTTCTTTATTAAAGAAATTTGAAGCAACTGTACATCTTTCTGCACATCTGGTGTATCCCTTCATGTTAATACTTGCTTTATTCTTATTACCCCTTTTGTTTGCAAAAAATTCTCCTAAGGATTATAGAGGGTATTTCTACTTACTTGGCTGTTTTTCTGTATTTGCTTTTCCCTATATGTTCCTTTATGTTATAACTATTAAAAAGTTATACCGAAGTTGGAAAAAAAGAATATATGCCATTCCTTTTGTAATATCTGCTGTAATGGCTCTTACTATAAGCAACACCATTGCAGTTCTTGAAGGTTTCTTGGGGAAACCTTCTGAATTTGTGAGAACTCCTAAGAAAGGCAATAAAAAAATAAATTTCAAGAAAAGAAAGTTAAAGCTCTCCACAATAATTGAATTAATCATGGGAATATACATGAGTATAACATTTCTCTACGCAGTATTTACAACTCAATTTTCAGTACTTGTTTTTATCGCTTTATATGCCATGGGATTTCTTTACATAAGTATCCCTGTAATTTCTGCCTATATTGAAGATAAAAAACAAGAGGTAATTTATGGTAGACAAGAAATTACTTAAAATTTTAGTATGTCCTAAATGTAAAAAAAAACTTGAATATATAAAAAAAGAAGAAGGACTCTGGTGTAAAAAGTGTAAACTTCTCTATAAAATAGAGGATGGAATACCCAATATGCTTATAGAGGAAGCAATTCCATACAATAAAAAGAGATGACATTTTTTATACTTTTTGCACATCCTCCACAAGATGGATTTAAGATGATTGCTCCTGCGTCATAAAGAGTT
>CAYQJV010000003.1:0-81204 GCA_964417925.1 uncultured bacterium
CCTATAAACAACATCTGTGAAATAATCATTACCGATATAAGCTGTGCCTGTTGTTCCAACTATATATCTAAAATTATATTTTTCATCCAACAAAAATTCCTTCCACTTCTTTATTGCCTGATCTCTGCCTGGTGGATTATAAGCATGGTGAACCTCATCATTTAAGACAAGAGTGGTTTCACCTCTACCGGTCAAACTATCCTGAACAGAAGATTTGACATACTCATAAACTGCATGAATATTCTCAATACAAATATCACCTGCTCTGATTGTCTCTGTAGCATTTATAATCCTTGGATTTCTTATCTTGGCATCTTCTTGGATAAGTCTTAATAAATCTGCATCTGCTGATAGTTGTTTGAATTTTTCTATTAATCCTTTTTCAATAGTGGTAGAAGGAGCTAACACTAAAACCCTATCCACTACACCCTCAGCAAGCATAATCCTTGCGATCCCATACAAAACATAGCTTTTACCCGTTCCTGTTGCTAAATCTATTGTGCAGGAAAGCTTATCAGGGAGTTGAAGGTGTCTTTCAAAATCAGAAAAAATAGGATAAAGTTCTCTTAAATTTGGATTTTGATTGTAATTTTCTTCTGCTAAGTCTCTTAAATTTCTGTATCTTCCCCCAAGAAGATATCTTAAGACAGTCCTTATAGCCTCTTTTTGAAATTCCCTTGTCCCACACAAAGCATCCAGAAACGCTTCATATTTAGAAATATCAAATTTTGCCGGATCTATATTTTCCGATACTTTTAAAACCAGATCACTTGCTTTTATGGTAAAGATATCAGGCATTAGACTTGGAAACTATTTCTACTAACTTTATTTTTTTTAATGAATCAATAGCTTCTTTTGCTTCCTGTTCTGAAATGTCCCAATTCAATGCTTTTGCTTCTTCCAATATATTTTTAGGATGCATAGGTTTGTTTTTTAGCTTCAAAATAGTTAACATCTTTCCTGCTACTGATAAGAGCTTAACATTTCTTTTAAAGGTTGATCTTATTTCCTTTATCGTCTTTTCTATTTTTTTCGCTTCTTCTTCATACTTACCTTCTATAACCTCTGCAAATTTTAACCCAAACTCCTTAAGAGTATATTTATAAAGTCTAGGTTCAAACGCACAAATCCAAGGCATGTCTGAGGAATAATTTTCTATTCTTTCTTCAATCATTCCTACGCTCTTCAACTCTTCTAAGGCATTGGTTATTTTTTCACTATAAGGACCGTAATAATAAGGTATAAAAGGTATCCCTAGGTTGAGCTTTTCATTCAAAAAATATATCACTTTCTGCAATAGCGTTCTTCCTTCCACTTCTCTTTTTTCATTTGAAAGATATTTGAGAGTTAAAATCACTATTTCATCAATGCGCATTACGCACCTCCTTTCTTTAAGTATTTTTTAATAAACTTGACCACACCCTTTTTTATTTTTGTTCTTTCTTCTCTACCTATATCATCAACAGCAGCATAAATATATAAAAAATTTTTCTCAGGTTCTACAGCAGGATTCTTAAAAACTTCAGAAACTTCTTTAAAATGTTCTCTTTTCTTCCCAGCTCTTAACACAAGAATTGTTTCGCTATTTATTTTAATCCCTGGTGATTTAAAAGTAGGATTTGTAATACTTTGACGATCAACTATTATAAATTCTGGTCTCACATTAATTTTGTATTTCTTTTTCAAAAAGTCTGATATAGACTCTGCAATATTTCTAAACTCTTTCTTCTTCATTTCCATAATCCTGTCATAAATCACAGCATCTGTATTTAATTCTTCTTTACTTAACTCAAGTTTGCAAATTTCTTTGAATAGTCTTCTCTCTTTAATTCTTCTGAAATATTCCTTGGAAATCTTATCTCCCCTTTTTAATACTAATTCGGTCAAGTTGTAATCATCAAACTCAATATATTTTCTAACAAACTCTCCATTATCTTTTATGGTAAAAACATTTTTTAATTCTCTTAAACCACCTTTTATAGCAAATTCAATTCCTCTTATCAACATAGCATCTATGATCCTTCTTATTCTATGATAATATACTTGCATTTTCATATGATAATTTGCTAACAAAAATTGCTCTAATGCATAAATTCCCTCTTCATTAATCCCTATTTGAAATACCCCTTTACCTATAGGAATTTTTTCCATTGACTCAACAATTTTATCAATATCAAACACGCCATATTTTACTCCTGTAAAATAAGAATCTCTTAGAAGATAGTCCAATTTGTCAGCATCCAAAGGTCCCGAAATTATATCTTTATCCAAAAATCTCTTTTCATGTTTTTGTAGTATTTTTATAATCTCTTCCCTCTCATCATTACTCATAAATTTCCTTAACTCATCATCAAATTTTATTATCAATATAGACATAAGTTCATGTGCATTATCTGCATTCCACTTGTTAAGCAACTTTCTCAAATTTATGGTAAAGGTTTCTAAAATCTGTTCAGAAACATGAGAAAATGGTCCATGTCCAATATCATGAAGCAATCCTGCTAAACTTACTATTTTTCTTTTATGTTTGCTTAACTTCAGCCTCTCTGCGATTTTTCTTGCTAAATGCATTACTCCTAAAGAATGATCAAATCTTGTATGAAGAGCACCAGGATAGACATAACTTGCCAACGCTAATTGCTTAATATTACGAAGCCTTTGAAAGACTCTTGTGTTTATTATTCTCTCTTCTTTATCTTCGTATTGTATAAATCCGTGAATTGGATCTCTAATTTCCATTTTTAAAATCCTTTCTCCCCTTTATCTCCTTCCTCTCATTCCCAAAAACATCCATATAAACTATCATCATTCTATCTGTCAGCTTTTCCACAGGGAATCTAATCTCATAATCATTTTTCTCTAACTCAGAAGCAAACCACTTATCATCCATATCAAAATATTCTCCGTTATAATCATAATCAATCATTACCATTGAAAGAGATTTTAACCCCAATTCCTCTTCTGGGATTGGCTTTTTAGAGATAATATTACTTCTAAAATTTTTGATTTTTATCACTGCTTCATCAAATAAACCATTCTTTTGTTTCTCAACATAATACTCACATTCAACATCTGGCGGATAAATAAAATCAAATCCTACCTGTTCCATAACATCATTTACATTCATATCTGCTGTAGGTTGTTTTAATGCCT
The DNA here is from genome assembly GCA_964417925.1 of uncultured bacterium. Classification (GTDB taxonomy): domain Bacteria; phylum Hydrothermota; class Tepidihabitantia; order B3-TA06; family CAYQJV01; genus CAYQJV01. The sequence continues at coordinate 3,154 of CAYQJV010000003.1, forward strand.
TGAAATTCTTTTTATGAAGTTCATCTATCACAGAATAAGGAATTCTCAACACATAGTATCTAATCCCGTCTTTTTCAATGTAATCTTCCAAAAACATCACGCTTGCTGCAGGAGCAATGATAAAGAATCTTTTTCCAATTCTATTTCCCAAAATTGAATGAAGGTTCTCAATAAAACCTCTATCCATCACATATTCAGTTTTGCCATTTCCGTTTTTCTTCCATTTAAAAACTAAAACATGGTCTTGTCCTAAATACCCATCAAGTTCAATTCCTGCTAATGTATGAGGCTCATCTTTGCATTGGAATAACTCTAAAGCAAACCTGCGATACTCTTTAAAAGGCAACTTCTTTAAAATCTTCATATCATAAAGCCCAGCATTATAAACAGCAAAAGGTTTAGGTTTTAAAGGTTTCCCTTTATTTCCAATTTTTTCTTTTAAATTAAGCATTCTCTTTATCATCGTGTAAATTGCAAGCTTAGAGGAATCAATCATTATCCATCTTCTTCCAAGTTTCTCTGCCACTGCTCCGGTTGTGCCACTTCCAGCAAAAGCATCAAGGACAATGTCTCCTTCGTTGGAAGAGGCTTTGATAATTATTTCAAGCAAATTTTCTTTTTTCTGGGTAGGAAAACCTAAATACTCTTCTCCATGTGCAGTCGCCATAGAAGGAATATCATCCCATACATCATATCTATACTTACCTAATAAAACCCATTCACCATTTACTAATTTTTGTGGGGGATAGTATTTTCTTTCTTTTGTCCATTGTTTATACCATCTTCCATCAGTATCTTTTTTATAGGCTGAAAGATCTTTATAAGGAAGTCTTACATCATCAGCATTAAAAAGATGTAAACCTTTCTTTTTAACATAAAGATAAATAACATCATGCTTTCTTGCAAACATATCAGGACTATTGGTAGTACCTTTATAAAACCAGATAACTTCATTCAAAAAATTCTCCTGACCAAAAATCTCATCCATCAAAACTTTTACATAATGTCCCATCTTCCAATCCAGATGCACATAAATACTCCCATCATCTGTTAAAATTTCTCTCAATAGAATCAATCTTTTTCTCAACCATTCCAAAAACTGAGCCCCAATAATTTTATCCTGATAAGCCTTCTCTCCGTTTTTTGCCATAAACTCTTGCTTGGTGGCAAACGGAGGATCTATATAAATCAACCTCACTCCCTTTGTTCCGTCTGTATTTTTTAATCTCCCTTCTTCCTTCATTTTAAGAAGCGTCTTTAAAACCTGTAAGTTATCTCCAAATATCAACATATTGTGCCATTCACCATCTTTAACATCTCCAAACACTTTAACTTTTTGCAAAGGCACTGCCATTGTCTCGGCTAAAATATCCACATCCCTTGTCTTCCCTGCATAAATCAACTCTGTTTCCTGCTTCCCCTCAAACAAAAGCCACCTATATTCCTCAGGAAGAGGTTTTCCTTCTTTAAGTAATTCCAAGATAGTTTCGATCTGTTTTGGGGTAAGCTTTTTAGCTTTAGCCATTGTTCTTTTTTACCTTTTTTACAAAATTATATTTTGTTTTCATAATTTGTTTTTAATTATAAAAAAGGCTGATTTTAAAGTCAAATTTTTTCTATTATAAATTTGTCCTTTTTTAATTCTTACTATATCTCCTATAATCTTGTCTTTTCTTTTTTCCTTTCTTTTGTTCCAATTACCGAACCACAAAACCTCGTCATGATTCCATAAATATCCAAAAGATATGTAATTTGTTCGTTTAATGTGCAATAACATAATAAGTTTTTTCATCAGTAATGCTACTATTTTTTGCCTCATTTGCCCCATTTTTGCCCCATTGTCCCCTTTCTGTCCGATAAATGTCCGAAATCTGTCCGATATGTCTGAATGAACATTTCGTTAATCAGGCAATTATGAGTCATTTTAGTCAATTTTTGGGTCATTTTTGGGTCATTTGGATACTTTTTGGCTCTGGTTCGGATTAATTTGGGGTTTTTCGGATTTGTTTCCTGTGATGCCTTAAATTGCTCTTTATTAAAAGGTGATACAAAAGTACATCTGATAAGTTCTTTTGCCTGTTCTCTATTCATTATTATGTCCCTTTAAGCCGTTTGTTAGCCCTTTATGGGTACTTATAAGCCAATCACCAAATAATTGCCAGAATCGCCAAGTATTCGCCAAATAATCGCCAACCATTAGGTTATTTGAAGACATACTTTACGCTCCTTCCTTTTCCTTTGGAAGTGAATATTTCCTTTTTGACCAGATCGTTTAATTCCAATCGCGCGGTCTCATCCGAAACTCCATTTATTGTTCTGTATTCCTTATTAGTTATCTTCCCCTTCTCCTTCACGTACATTACCGCTTTAATCTGTCTTTCATTCAAGCCCATTTTTCTCAAAATGTAAACGCCTTCATAAAATTTAATTGCATATGCAATTAAATAGTTGCAATTGCAACCAAAATTAGTTGCAGATGTAACTAAAGTGTTACTCTGCAAGGAAATATTTTGCATTTTTGTCTGGTATGCCGGCTCTTTCTCAATTTGTTCAAAAATTTTCAGTATTTCTTCTTTTGAATGTTTCATTTTTTACCTCTCAGAGTTAATAGGCTTACTGAGATGATGCTTGCAATCTTCTGGGTTTCCTTGTGCAACGGAGCGGTTGTTTTTTTATCAATTAACTTTTGACTTTTTGTCTTACCTTTCATTCCAGTGCTTTGAAAACTTTCTATGTCAAGCACTTATATTAACCCCTTTTCTTTAAAACTGAAAAAGGAGTCTCTGGTTACGATTACATGGTCTACGAGTTCTATACCAAGTATCTTTCCTGCATCAACAAGTCTCTTTGTGATTTCTATATCTTCTCTTGAAGGGGCAGGGTCTCCTGAAGGATGGTTGTGGGCAACTATTATTCTTGCACAGAGATTTCTTATTGCTGGTTCAAATACCTCTCTTGGATGCACCAAACTTTCGTTTAATGTTCCAACAGATATTACCTCTCTTACTATTTCCCTACCTCTTGTATCAAGGTAGAAGACAACAAAATGTTCTTTTTTGTTATCCCTTATGTTTCTTAACTGATCCCATACATCCTTTGGAGTGGTGTATGACTCTCTTTTTCTTTCTTTTAAGAGTCTTTTTGCAAGTTCAAAGCATGCGATTATTTGACACGCTTTTGCAATACCTATTCCCTTTATTTTTTTCAAATCATCAAGACTGAGATGGGGAAGTTTTTCTGCTCCATATTTTTTGAGAATTTTCTCTGCGAGTTCTATAACGTTTTCACCCCTTTTGCCGGTTCTTAAAATTATTGCCAAGAGTTCTGAGTTTGAAAGTCTTTCTGGACCATATCTTACGAGTTTTTCTCGTGGTCTTTCTATACGTGGTAAGTCTTTTACTTTTATTTTTTCCTGCATTACTTTCGCCCTTTTTTCAATTATATCTTTAAAAAACCCTGTGTCAAGCAATTTTACAGGTTTTTTATTGAAACTCAAAGATTATTTTGATAATGGCTTTTCTTGTAATTTTTGAAGAAGGCGTGAATTTCCATTCATAGAGTTTATTTTTGATTTCTTCATCCAGTTCAGTAATTTTTGTGGTTTTTAACAACTTTACATCTGATACTGAACCATCTTCTTTTACATTCACCTCTGCACTACATTCTACTCTTTCTATCTTTTCTTTTTCTAAGAATTCCTTAAAATGAGGTAGGGGTTTTTTTAAAACATCTGTTTTTTTAATATCACCTTCTATTTCAAAATAGAAGTGATAATTTTTTCTTTTTGATACTTCGGTTTTGGTCTGTGGAACGGCCATTTTAAATACCTGTTCTTCAGGAGCAACCTCTGCAAAGCCAGTAGAGTAGGATTCCTCTGCTGGCTTTTTTTCCATAAAAGCAATTGTTTTCTTTTTTGCATAGGATTTTCTTGAGATAAGAGGTTTTTTTGCAACTTTTTTTGTTTTAACTGTTTTTGGTGTTGAAGGTAGTGTGAGTGTATCAGATATAACAATATGCTCTACTTTTAGTGTTTGCTGCTGTTCTTTTAAGATAAAGATAGAGACCATTACAAGGAAGAAGGCAAATGCTATTCCAGCCCCTATTACAATTTTTCTTTTGATTAAAACATCTTTAAGAATATTTTTAAAGGAAGATAAAACCCTTTTTGATTTCTTTTCTCCCATTTTTTTAGCCTCTTTTAAAAGAGCCTCAGGAGGCTCATAGAGTTCTACTTCTCTTGATATCTCCAGTAGTTTGACCATTTCAAATATTTCTCTGCATTCTTTACACTTTTCTATATGTTTTTTAAACTCTTTGCTCTTTGTGTATTCTGGGTCAAAGAATTTTTCAAAGGGAATGTGAGCCATATATTACCTCCATTATCTCCTTTTTTGAAAATTTTTTCTCAAGTTGCTTTCGCATATCAGTAAGGATTTTCCTAAGGGTATAGTAAGGACTTTTTATAGAACTCTTTTTTCCAGCATCATGGGGATTTTCTCCTTTATAAAAGAGTTCCATAAATCTTTTTTCCTTTTCTGAAAGCCCTGCAATGTAATCTTCTATGAACTCCTTTATCCTTATTCTTGTCATATCCACTGCAATCTCTGCTTCAGGATTTTTTTCTGAAATCAAAACGTCCTCTCTATTGTTCTTTTTCTTTTTTCTTAAAAAGTCAATGCAAAGGTTGAGAGATATTTTATAAAGATATGTTGAAAACTTGGCTTTTCCCTTGAAGGCTTTTAACTTTTTAAAATTCTTTTCTCTTATTTTTTTAAATATAAATAGAAACATCTCCATCCTTTCGTCATAATTCCTTGCATATTTTACACATATTGAGTAAACGATTTTTGAATATTTCTCTACAAAATCTTCCCATGCCTTCTCATCTCCTTTCACAATTTTATAAAGTAGTTCTTCCACATAAAATAATACTGCTGTATTTTTAAAATGTCAAGGTTACCCCCTTGACATTTACATCTTTATCTCTATTACAATCTTTGTTTTTTCTTTTGATTTTTTAAACTTCAGTGTTTTAAATAACCTCGCCATTCTTTCATCTTCTATTTCTGTTGTATTTTCTATTAAGATTACTTTCTCAATGGTTCCGTCTTCTTTGACCATCAATGCAATGCTTAGTTCAGATGGATGAGTTTTGACGATGTTTTTTAGTTTCTTTACTGCCGTTTTTATGACTTCTTTTATGTCCTTTTCTTTTAGCCCTCCGTATATCATGGTGATCTTCCAGTCTGGCTCTGTGTTGATCTGGGTTGTAACAGTAGGTGTAAGTTTCCTCTTCGGGGTAGCGGTTTCTTCAAAACATTGTGTTGTTTTTAATGCGGTTGGTGCAGAACTTCCCATGAATGGGACTGCTCTCTTCTCAAATATTCCTTCATAACTTACACCTTCAGGAATTGGTACAGGGACTACTATTTTTTCTATTTTGCCATTTTTTCTTACAACTTTTTCCTCTACTGCAACAAATGCAGTATAGTTTGAAAGGACTCTGTATTCAATTGATGTATTTATGATATCTTTAATGATTGTATCGTCATGCATACTGTAAAGTGTTGATTCAAGTTTCTTTATTCTGTTTCTTGCCCACATTTTCTTGATGCCTTTGTTTTTGCTCTCATGGGATGGGAAATAAAGAGTTATTCTTTGTGTGTATTTTTTCTTTCTGAGATTACCTTTTATTAAAAGTTCTGCCTTTCCTTCACCTCTGTATTTTCCAAATATATACAGAGGTTGAGAGGCAAAAAGGTCAGGGGGTTCTTGGGGATATGACTCAAAAACTTCAATGCCTTTAAATTCAAGTTCAATGTCGGAAAGCACAGGTTTTGATATCCTTTCATAAAAGTCGTTTATCACCTTTTCTGCTGTTTCATCCTGTCTTATAAAATAGGCAATCCCTTTTCCTTCCTCTGCTATTCTTTCTATAAGATATCTGTTTGGAGAAGAACCGATTCCTATGGCAAAACATCTTGCCTTTTTTCTGTACATTCTTATAAGGGAGAAGACCTCTCTTTCATATCCAATGTAACCATCGGTTAAAAGCACCACTATTCTTAATCTATGAGCATCATGAGGATAGGTAAGGGAATATCTTATAGGAGGAATCATCTCGGTTCCACCATTACCAGAAAAGCCATCAATAAATTTCATTGCTTCTGAGATGTTTTCCTTTGTATAACCTACAGGAGAAGGTTTAAATTTTTCCATTGTATTTGAAAAGGATATTATCTGAAATTTATCTTCTGGATTCATTCCTTTTATCAACTTTCTCATAACATCCTTAGCCTTTTCAATCGGGAATCCTGTCATTGATCCTGAGTTGTCAACCACAAAGAACATTTCCTTTGGGATTATTTCATTCATCCTGTATTCTGCCTTTGGTTGGATTATGAGCAAAAAGTAACCTTCTTTTCCTTCTTTATGGGTAAGCAAAGCATACTCCAGTTTTTTGCCTGCTGTTTTATACCTTAAGATAAAGTCTTTGTTTGGGATTTCATCTTTGTTTTTTAAAGAAACTTCAACCGTGTTTTCAGATATTCTCTTTATATTCACATCATGGGAAATTACCTTTATGTCTTTTATTTTTACCCCTGCGTTTATCTTAACCTTAAGAGAGATATTGTATCCAGGCCTTTTTTGGGGTTTCAGCACAGGAGGAGTTATTCTTGATGCATCAGGAACTCTGTCTGTATCCTCTGCCCAACCGGTTCCTTTTTTCCCTATTCCTTCTCCAGGAATATATCGTGGTCCAACAACCATTGGGAATACGAATTCATACTCTCCTCTATCGTATTTTAGGGGAGCAAAGTACCTTATCTCTATCTTTATTGTATCACCTGGCATGATGTTTGCAACAGATTGGGTGAATATGTTTGGTCTTTCCTGTTCAAGAAGTGCTGTTCTTTTACCCTGTTTTTTTGCCTGTTCGTATATGTTTTTTGCCTTTTCTCTCTCCATTATCTTAGATGTTATTTTTTTCTTTCCAACGATCATTGTCATATCATAAACAGCTCCATTTTGAGGTAGAGGAAACACATAAGTGGCTTCAATAGGATTCTTAAAGGTATTCACAAATACTTGGGTTACCTTTGCATCTACTATAAATCCCGATATTTCAACCTCCACATCGGTATGTTTTAGTGGAAGTTCAACCACTTCTCCTTCAGTAGTCTTTGTTCTCAATGCCCCTTGGGTTATTTCACCTTCTTTTACAATCACAGGTATGTCCTCTGTTTTTGCTGATTTACACAGCATAAAAAGAACAAGAATCGGTAGTACTGTGTTTTTCACTTCAACCTCCTTTTACCTGTTTTAGACGGATTTTTTTAGGTTTTTTTAAAGAACTATCTCTTTACCTTCTCGTGCTGCGTCGCAGAATATATTTTTATTGTGCTTTTTTAAGATATCTCTTGAATCAAAAACAAACTCATCTATTTCAAAATCTGCCCTTTCAGGGGCATGGTGGAAAAAGTATATACTTTTTACACCTGCCTCCATCCCAAGCTTTAAAACCTGCTGATAGGAGGAATGCCCCCATTTTTTTCTGTGCGGAAGTTCATCATCCTTCCACTGGGCATCATGGACGAATACATCTGCCCTTTTTATAAAATCAACAAACTCCTCCCATGTTGTTGGACTTTCCCTATCAATGGAGAGTTCATTGTCTGTCATAAAAACAAATATCTTTTTCTTCTCAATAAACTTAAGTGCATAGGCAGTGCCTGGATGGTAGTTCTCTATGGTTTCTATATCAAATTTTCCTACCTTTATCTTTTTATCTTCGCAGAAAGTTTTAAAGTCAATGGTTGCGTTCAAGTCTTCAAAATTTACAGGGAAATACCTTGATTCCATTTGATCGCTTAGAATCTCCTGTAGTTTTGTGTATGCAGGAGGACATCCATAAACGGTGATTCTTACCCCCTTTATATAAGCAGGGGCAAAGAATGGAAAACCCTGAATATGGTCCCAATGGGAGTGAGTGAGAAAGAGATGGATATGGGGGATGTTTTTTGATTTTAAAAGTTGATTCCCAAGCATCCTTATGCCTGTTCCTGCATCTATAACGATAAGATCACCATTGTCAGATCTTACTTCAACACAGGTGGTATTTCCTCCATATCTAACGGTCTGAGGGCCCGGAGCAGGAATGGAACCTCTGGTGCCCCAGAATTTAATATACATCTTCACAATATATGCAAAAAATTTTAAATGTCAAGTTTTTATTTTCCAGATTTTAAACTTTTCTTTTTTAAAGAATCAAGTAATAGGGAAAGAGCTTTTTTCCATTTTGCCACGGTATTCTTTTTACATCCAGGTAATGTATCTATCAAGTATCCTTTTGAAATTCCAGTAAATGCAAGGCAGAGAGAATTATAATTTGTCTTTATGAATATGCCTTTTTTAACAGCATCCTCATAAATCTCTTTTAATAGTTTTATCCATCTGGAATGCCGTTTTTCAATAATATCTCTTATTTCCTTTTCAAGATTCTCAACCGAAATTCTGGCAAGGGTTTTTAAAAACCTTCTCCATAATTCTCTATTGCCATCACTTGGTAAAAGCACCAATTCAAATTTTTTATCCGGTTTTTTCTCCTTTTTAAGTTTTTCCTTTATAAATCTGTAAGCCTCTTCCTCCATTCTTTCAAGAGAGCGTATGAAAAGTTCCTTTTTGTCTTTAAAGTATTCATAAATGGTGGATTTTCCTATCTTTAATTTCTTTGCTATACCCTCTAAGCTTGCACTTTTGTAACCATGTTGAGAAAAGACCTCCATTGCCTTATTTAAAATCTCTTTTTTTCTAATATCTTTATTTACTCTTCTCATGATTTGAAAATTCAATTCTTACACCAACTTGACACCGACCATTCAGTCGGTTATAATTAAAATATATCCATAAAATTTAAAAAGTCAAGGAGGTGAACATGGAATTTAGGAGGATTTTTGTATCAACGCTTTTAAAGACAATAGTTGGGAATAAAATACTACGTGGAATAGCGCTAAAGAAATTTGAGAGTTGGCTTTATGAGGATCTTATAGTGAAGAATCCTGAGGAAAGACCAATAAAGGTTCAGGAGGATAAATACATTGGACTCTCTGCTCTGTTACACTCTGTTTTGAGAAACATGGATAAAGGATACATCTCAAAGGATGTGGCATTCAGAATGATAGATACACTGGTTAAAGGTGCCTTTTTAAAAGGAGGAAGGGAGGCTGAAAGAAAATTTGAAGAAAAATATGGGTATGGTCCTCCTGCCTTTATTACAATAAGTCCAACAAAAGCGTGTAATTTAAGATGTGCAGGTTGTTATGCCTCTTCTTCTGCTACTACAAAGGATACCTTGGAGTTTGATATTGTGGATGAGATTGTGAGGCAGGCTCATGAACTGTGGGGTGCAAGATTCATGGTGATTTCAGGAGGGGAACCTCTGCTGTACAAGAGTCAAGGTAAAACAATTCTTGACCTTTTTGAGAAGTACGATGATATGTTCTTCTTGATGTATACAAATGGCACCCTCATAGATGAGAACATTGCAAAAAGGATGGCAGAACTTGGAAATATAACACCTGCAATATCTGTAGAAGGATTAAAAAAGGAGACAGAGGAAAGAAGAGGAAGAGGTGTTTTTGAAAAGATACTTTCTGCCTTTGAAAACTTGAGAGAGGCAGGAGTTCCTTTTGGTGCCTCTGTCACTGCAACGAGAAAGAACATAGATATTCTTTTAACCGATGAGTTCTATGATTTTTATTTTGAAGAGCAAGGATGTTCCTACATGTGGATATTCCACTACATGCCCATAGGAAGGGATTACAATATTTCTCTGATGCCTACTCCAAAGGAAAGGGTGGAGCTTTTCAGAAAGTGGAAGGATGTAATGAAAAATAAAAGATACTTTGTTGCAGATTTCTGGAATAGTGGTACACTTGCAAATGGATGCATTGCCTTTGCAAGGCCCGGAGGATACTTCTACATAGATTGGCATGGAAATATAATGCCCTGTGTATTTGTACCTTATTATAAAGACAATGTCAAGGAGCTCTTTGCAAAAGGGAAAAACCTAAACGATGCAATAATGTCTGATTTCTTCAAAAAGGGAAGAGAATGGCAGTTCAGGTATGCATTGATGAGGAAGGGAAAGGAAACTGGAAATCTGTTGATGCCATGTTCAATAAGGGACCATTATGAAAATTTCAGGAGAATAGCAGATGAGGTAAAGGTAAGACCAGAAGATGAAGAGGCAGCAAAGGCACTTAAAGATAAAAAATACTATCAGGAAATGGTGAAGTTTGACAAGGAACTTGCCGAGCTTACTGATAAAATATGGAAAGAAGAATATTTGAGTGAAGAAGAGAAAAAAGCTGTGTGATTGAAGTAGTATCCTTTGATTTCTGGAACACATTGATTTTTTACACAGACCCTGTTCCTATAAACAAGAAAAAAGTAGATGTACTGTATAAATTGACGGGAAAGGATAGGAAAGTTCTACTTTCTGTTGTAGAACAGGTTGAGGAGGAAGTAGAAAAAGAAAGAGAAGCAACCAGTATTGAGATTTCTTCTTCAGAGGTTACCAAAAGGATTGTTCAGAAATTGGGTTGTCCCTCAATTTATGAGAGGTTTAGAAAGGCATACGATGAGATTCTATTAAACTCCTTTCTTGAACTTGAGGAAACTGCTCTGGAGACCTTTAAAGCTCTGATTAAAAGAAACAAAAAAATAGCACTTCTAAGTAATACCTCCCATGGGCATGTTTTAAGAAAGATTTTAAAGAAAAAAGGTGTTTTAAGATACTTTGATTTCCTTTTATTTTCAGATGAATTGGGGTATCGTAAACCCCACATAAAGGTATTTGAGGCACTGGTAGAGCTTTCACACACAGAACCATCCTCCATACTTCACATAGGAGATAGATGTGACCTTGATGTTGTAGGAGCAAAAAATGCTGGATTTAAGACAGTATGGTATTCTAACAGTGATGGAGAGTGTAAACTTTATGACTTTAGGGTAGATAAACTTAAAAAAATTTTGGAGGTATTATGAAGATAGGTTTAATGACCATATGGAATGCTGCCTGTGGTATGTCAGTTCATGCTGAGCTTGTAGGAAGGGAATGGGTCAAAAAGGGGCATGAACTAAGAGTATTTGCTCCGATAGAACATCCTGATGCAAGGCCTGTGGACCAGCCCGATGAGGAGTATGTGGTAAGGCACTACATAGTAAAAAAGGTAAAACCATATACAAGGGAGGAGTTTTTTGATCCTACTCCTGTGCTTGATTACGATATGGATGTTTTTATGGTTGAAAATCTTGAAAGAATGCCTCTACTTGGATTAAAAGAGATTTTTCCAAGAATTAAAAAAAGGGCAAAGACGGTTCAGATGGTGCATGAAGGAGATCCATCCAAGGATCCCATGTTTTACTCTTTTGATTTTGATGCAATTGTATGCATGGATGAAAGATACAAGAGGTGGTTGTCTAAATACTTTCCACAAGAAAAGATTCATATAATACCCCATCCCGCTCATCCATGGAAGGAAGGTGATAAAAAAGAAAAAAGAGAAAAACTCGGGTTACCTACAGATAAAAGAATAATAATTACCTATGGATGGAGACATGAATACATAGAACCCGTAATTATGCCTCTAAAAGAATTGAGTAAAGAATATTCTCTTATATTTTTAATTCTTGCATCTGCGGTAAAAGATTTTACTCCATTGATGAAACTGAAGTATGAGTTTGAGTTTGTAGAGATAAGGATTGAATCTCCAGGAATTGAAAGGTTGTATGATTATCTCCATGCAGCGGATGTACTCCTGTTTTATAGGAAAAACCTTCCCTATTCATCTGTGATATCAAGTTCTGTTTATCTTACTCTTGGTTCTGGATGTCCTGTTCTTTTTAGTGATATAAACATGGTTGAAAAAAACAAAGAGGAGGTAATAAAGTACAAAACTCCTGAAGAGATGATAGAAAAAATAAAAAGCATTTTTGACAAAGGATATAACCCGTCTTATGCTAAAAAATTCGTTGAACAACATAGGGCAGATGTAATTGCAGAAAAATTTATCCAAGTTTTTGAAAATATGTAAGTGAGAGTGTTCGAAAAATCCTTATCGCTGGTATTTTCTATCGTGAAAAAATCACCCATGACCTTTATGTTTCTTATCACCATGCCTCTGAAAAACTTATTGAATAATATGTCATTATACCCTATATTCCTGGGCCATCCACTATCCAAACCCTTAAATTAAAAGATAACTTTCTGCAATAGTTTCTTAGAAAGTCTTTTAATTCGGGAAATGATATGTTGAGAGGAATGGGAGAGATGAAAATACCCATGAGGCTTTTCTAAAACTTCCCGATAGGCAATCCCCTTAAGACTTTAAAAAATATGCAAAAATTCCCCCAATGCAACTCTTATTTTTCGAACAGCCTTTTATTAGAAGGTTGACTTTTGTTTTAAAAAAGGTATACTAAAATCTATGAAAAAAATTTTGTTTTTCCTGCTGTTTATTTCTTTTTACCTTTTTCCGTATGAAAAAAGGATTTATGAGGTAAAGATGAGGGACGGGGTAAAACTCCATACCAATGTTTATCTCCCTACAGACAAGAGTGATTTTCCTTTACCTGCAATTCTTGTTAGAACCCCTTATGGAGCAGATTTTTGGGATTTTCATTCCTCAGAGGTCTTCTGTATCACAGATACCCACAGATACATTCTGGTGGTACAGGATACACGAGGAAGATTTTTATCAGAAGGCATTGACTCTGTTTTCCTTGATGATGGATGGAGGGATGGGAAATGGGATGGATACGATGCAGTGGAATGGATTGCAGAACAGGAATGGTGCAATGGTAAAGTAGGAATGTGGGGAGGATCGGCTTTAGGGATCACTCAGTACCTTGCTGCAGGGGCATGTCCTCCTCATCTTGTGTGCTGTTTCCCCATAGTTGCTTCTTGGAACATGTATGTAGACTGTACCTTTCCAGGAGGAGTGTTTAGAAAGTATGATGTAGAAGGATGGTTGGAGAAGCAGGGGAGTTATTACATGAAATATTACTTTGCAGAACATTCCCGTTATGATGAAGAGTGGCAGTACCTTGATGTTGGAACAAGAAAAGAACAGGTATCGGTGCCTATGTTCCATATTGGTGGATGGCATGATTTCTTTTTAACAGGTCCTCCCAAAGCATTTTCAGACCTTCAGTATTATGGGAAGGGAAAGGCGAGAGGGAATCAAAAACTTTTAATAGGTCCTTGGGTTCATTCTGTGGGAACGAACAAGGCAGGAGAACTTACATATCCTTTAAATGCGAGGGTTGATTTTGATAGTCTTTTCTGGAGATGGTTTGATTACTGGTTAAAGGATTCTTTAAACAATGGAATGGATGAATTTCCTACGGTTAGTTATTATTTGATGGGACCTGTAGATGAAGAAGGGAATTGGAACTATTGGAAAACTGCTGATACCTTTCCTCCTCAAGCTTTTGGGATGAAGTTCTATCTACATGGTGGAGGTAGACTGGATACATTGATGCCTGTAACAGAAGAAGAGCCCGATACCTTTGTTTATGACCCCAAAGATCCGGTCCCAACCCTTGGAGAAAACAACTTGATCTTAGAAAGGGGTCCGTATGACCAGACATCTCTGCTTTCCAGACCCGATGTTTTGGTCTTTTCAACCGATGTAATAGAAGAACCCATTGAAGTAACAGGCTATGTAAAGCTTTATCTTTTTGCATCTTCAAATAGACTGGATACAGATTTTACGTTAAAGTTGATGGATGAGTACCCTGATGGGAGAAACATGCTTATTCTTGATGGGATCTTAAGGGCAAGATACAGAAATGGATTTGACCATGAAGAGCTATTGACACCAGGTGAGGTGTACGAATTTGTAATAGAACCAGGACCAACTGCCTATGTATTTGCACCAGGGCATAAAATAAAAATAGCAATAAGCTCTTCAAACTATCCAAAGTATGATATAAATCCAAATACTGGAGAGCCTTTTGGAAAAGAGACCGATACCCTTTCTGCAATAAATGTGGTATATCACGATGTAAATTACCCTTCCTATTTACTGCTTCCTGTAACCAATAGAGAGTTAGAAGGTGTTGAAGAGGTTGTGCTTTCCTCAACACAGGTTTTTTCAAAAAAAGGATTTATTTATAATCCTTTTTTAAAGAATGTGGATACAAAAATATACTCAGTTGGAGGAAGAAGAATAATGGAGAAGAGGCTTAAACCAGGGGATAAAATGAGTTTAAAAAACCTACCTGTTGGAATCTACATTGCCCTGTTTGTAAGCGAAGGAAAAGTTTTAAAGAAAGAAAAAATAATAAAGGTGGAATGATAAAGAGATACACAACTCCTGAAATGGAGAAAATATTTTCTGAGGAAAATAAATACATGAAATGGCTTCTGGTTGAAAAGGAAGTGGCAAGGGCACAGGAACAGGAAAAGATAATTCCTGAAGGGCTCTACAAATGTTTGGAAAAGGTAAAATCTGTTTCAGTGGATAGGGTAAAATTTTACGAAGAAAGAACAAACCATGAGATGACAGCATTTCTTGAAGCAGTATGGGAAAAAGTTCCTTGTGCAAAAAAATACCTACATTTTGGATTAACATCACAGGATGTAATGGATACTGCAAATGTCCTTATTGTAAGAGAAGCGGGAAAGGTGATTAAAAAAGTACTGAATAAACTTCTTGAAAAACTAAAAATGCTTTCTCTCCAATATAGAAATGTGGTATGCATTGGGAGAACTCATGGAAGGGCAGCAGAGCCTTACTCTCTTGGAGTCAGATTTCTATCATGGTTTTTGGAAGGTGAAAGAGTACAGAAAAGAATAGACAAGGCTTTAAAGAATTTTTCCTATGCAAAAATTAGAGGAGTTGTGGGTACTTATTCATTGATTCCTCCATCGGTTGAGGAAAAAGTATTAAAAAAACTTGGATTAAAAAGAGAGCCTGTTTCTACTCAGGTGATTCCAAGAGACAGATATATAGATCTGCTTCACTCAGTGGCAATGGCAGGAGTATGGCTTGAAAGAATTGCAGTGAACATAAGATTATCCCAAATTGAGGAGGTTGATGAACTTCATGAGCCTTTTAAAGAAGGTCAAACTGGTTCTTCTGCAATGCCCCATAAAAAGAACCCTGTAATATGCGAGAGAATATCTGGTCTTGCAAGGGTATTGAGAGGATATCTTTTAGCATGTTATGAAAACAATGCCCTATGGTTTGAAAGGGATATATCCCATTCATCAGTTGAAAGAATAGTGATAAAAGATTCCTTTACCCTTCTTCACTACATGCTAAGGAAAATGGAGAAGATAATAGAGGGATTGAAGGTGAATAAAGATAAGATAGATGAAAATCTTAAAAAAGCAGGGGATAAGATATTTTCTCAACTTCTTTTGTCAAAGCTGATACAGAAAGGGATGGATAGGGAAACAGCCTACAGGATTGTTCAGCAGAACTCTTTCTATCCTGATTTTAAAATAAGAGTCCAGAAAGATAGGGAAATAAGAAAATACCTTAAAAAAGATGAGATAAAAGAGATCTTTTCTTTAGAGAGGTTTTTGAAACATATTGATTATATCTACAAAAAAGCGGGGGTAGTATGAAAAAACAGCTTCTCTACGAAGGAAAAGCAAAGAGGATTTACAGTACAGAGGAAGATGACCTTATCATCCAAGAGTTTAAAAACTCACTGACTGCCTTTAATGGGAAGAAAAAGGCAGAGATAGAAGAAAAAGGAGCGATAAACTGTGAGATATCTTCAAGACTTTTTTCTTATCTTGAAAAAAAAGGAATAAAAACTCACTTTGTAAAAAAACTCTCTCCAACTGAAATGCTTGTAAAAAAACTACGTATGATTCCCTTAGAGGTTGTGGTGAGAAACCTTGTTACAGGTTCTTTGAAAAAAAGAACGGGTATGAAGGAGGGAGAGGAGCTTTCCAAACCTGTAATTGAGTTTTATCTAAAAAACGATGAACTTGGTGATCCGATGTTGAACAAATACCATATACTTACAATGAACATCCTTGGTGAAGAAAGGATAGAGGAAATCGTTACAAGAAGTTTTATAATAAATGAATATTTGAAAGAGTTTCTTTTTAAAAGAAATATACTGCTTGTTGATTTTAAACTTGAATATGGGTTTTATAATGATGAACTCATGGTTGGGGATGAAATATCCCCTGATACCTGTAGATTTTGGGACAAGGATACAAAAGAAAGTTTGGATAAAGATGTTTTTAGATTTGATAAAGGAGATGTGCTAACTGCCTATAGGAAGGTTTTGGAAAGAATAACTTAAATGGTAGAAATAGATGGTTCTTATGGAGAAGGAGGAGGACAGATCCTACGCACTTCCCTTGCTCTTTCTGCAATTACTGGTAAGGGTTTCAGAATATACAATATAAGAAAAAAAAGGAAAATCCCAGGACTGCTTCCCCAACATCTTACAGCAGTAAATGCAGCAAAAAAGATGACAGATGCAGAAACAAAAGGAGCAGAACTTTACTCTTCCGAACTCATGTTTGCCCCCAAGGGAATCAAAGGAGGTGTTTTTGAATTTGATGTAGCAGAAGAACGAAGAAGTGCAGGTTCTGTGACCCTGGTGTATCAAACGGTTTTCCCAATAGCATTGTTTGCAGATAAAAGATGTAGAATAGTGGTGAAAGGTGGAACCCATGTTCCAATGAGTCCATTGTATGAATATTTTGATGAAGTTTTCCTTGAACTCCTTAAAAGGCTTTTTTCGGTAAATGTAAAGAGAAGGCTCATAAGGCATGGTTTTTATCCAAAAGGAGGGGGGAAGGTTGAAATTGAAGTAGAGCCTATTAAAAAGTTTAAACTCATAGATGAAGATTTTACAAAGAGAAGGTCCCTAAAGAGCAAAAGAATAAAGATATGCATATCCTCTTTACCAGATCATGTGAAGGAGAGAGAAAAAAGAGTTTTAAAGAGTTGTATTCCAGAGCCAATAGAAATTGAAGAAATAAAACTTAATCTTGATCCTGGTAATTATATTTTTTTAAAACTTGAATTTGAAAATACTATAGCAGGATTTTCTTCGCTGGGGATGAAGGGAAAACCGGCAGAGAAGGTTGCAGAGGAGGTATGTAAGGCTTATAAAAGTTATATAAGTAAAGATGTCTTGTTTGATTCTCATCTTGCAGATCAGATTCTACTGTTTTTTTCTCTTTCTCAAAAAGATACAGTTTTTACAATTCAAGAACCTACCAAACACCTTTTAACAAATGCCTGGGTAATAGAGAAGTTTCTTAATGTTAAGATAAAAATAGAAAAGGATAGAGTATCTATTTATCATGGAAAAGAATAGAAACTACGAAATGCTTAAAAAAATTGCATTGGAAGGTGGGGCATGTTGTTTTAGGGTGGCAGATATAAGAAGAATAAAGTACAACTACCTCCTACCAAAGGAAGCTGTAGAACAGCTTGACTATGGTATATCAATAGCTGTAAGGCTGTCCAGTTCTGTGCTTTCTACCATTGTAAATCATCCTACAAAGATATACTTCCATCACTACAGGACTGTGAACTATGCCTTGGACCAGATTGCATTAAAGATAACCGACAAAATACAGAGATTGGGATATAAAGCTCTTCCAGTACCTGCTTCTCAAACCATAGACTGGGAGAACCAGAAAGCAGATTTTTCCCATAAAAAGGTAGCGGTTCTTGCAGGGATAGGATGGCTTGGGAGAAACAACCTTGTGGTACATCCAAAGTATGGAGCTCAAATAAGACTTGTGACAGTGCTTACTGATATGCCTTTAAAGGTAGATTCACCTTTAAACATGAACTGCAGAAACTGTAGAAAATGTATTCAGGTATGTCCTGTTGGAGCAATTCATGAAACTCCCCAACAGTTTGAGCATCAAACTTGTTATGAGGCTCTCAAAAATTTTGTAAAAAAAGGTTATACTGGGCAATACATATGTGGAATATGTGTGAGGGTATGTGACGGAAAGATTTAAGCTTATTTCTTTACATACTTTCCACCATTTTCCTGAGCAAGGGTGGAAAGGAGATATTCATCTTGATCAGGCCCAAGTCCAATTGTATGTAAAACAACCTTTTTATCCTTGTTCCATTCTCTAACAGCCTCTATTATCCCTTGAGCATCTGTTACTGCTCCTTTATTTGCACCACCATCAGAGAGAAAGATGATAGCCTCTGGTTGATAGTTAAATGCTTCCTTTAGCGCATCGTATATGTTTGTTCCTTCCCATATTGCCTTAATTCCATTCACATATAGAA
Source organism: uncultured bacterium (assembly GCA_964417925.1). Taxonomy (GTDB): domain Bacteria; phylum Hydrothermota; class Tepidihabitantia; order B3-TA06; family CAYQJV01; genus CAYQJV01. Next base: position 21,462 of record CAYQJV010000003.1, read on the forward strand.
CTGCCTGATTTCTATTTGAAGAATTTGCCTCAATCAAACTTCCTTTCCATTTCTTGACATCTCCACTAAATGTAAGGATGTCAAACTTAACTCCGTCTTTCAAACCTTTAATTGCAGGTATTAACTGCCTTTTTGCCTCACCCAGTTTGGTTGCCTCTTGAGCAACCCTTTCTGAAAGTGTTTCTGCAATCTTTCCTGCTATACCTCCTCCTACTTTCTTTTCTATCAATTCTGCTGTTTTTTCTATTGCCTTTCCCTTGAGTTGTTCAGGAATGCTTCCTTCATCTTTGCCTTCCATACTTCCTGAGATATCAAGGACAAAAACCACACTTTTGTAAGGGGAGAGGTCTATTGAATAAAACTCCTCTGAGGTTTTTAAAAAATAGCAGGATACCAATGTAATAAATGCTGTTATTATTATTTTTCTCACGTTACCTCCTTTCTTTTTTAATTTTATTTAACAAAAATAAAAAGTCAAAGTTAAGAAGAAGGTATGAAATTTTCTTGACAAATTAAAGTTTTTGATTAAATTTTATAAATGCAAAACGGGCGATTAGCTCAGCGTTGGTTAGAGCGCTTGCTTGACATGCAAGAGGTCGGAGGTTCGAATCCTCCATCGCCCATTTTGTTTTATTTTTTTAATTCACCCCCATGGAGACGCAATTGCATAATATTAAAGAACTTTTAAGAAATTTACAGGATGTTGATGAGGAAATAGTACGAATAGAAAATGATTTAATAGAGATTCCTGAGAAAATAAAAAAGTTAGAAGAAAAAATAAAAGATGAAAATCAAAATCTTCAACAGGCAGAGGAGGGAATTAAAGATCTTAAAAAGAACGAGAAATTGAAAGAACTTTCTTTGCAAGAAACAGAGGAAAAAATTGCAAAACTATCTACTCAGCTTTATTCTGCAAAGACCAATGAAGAGTACAAGGCATTTTTACGAGAGATAGAATTTGCAAAACAGGAAAAGAGGAAAATAGAGGATGAGATACTGGAATTAATGGAGGAGATAGAAGAAAAAGAAAAGAAACTTCCGGAAGTAAAGAAAAAAATTGAGGAAAATATTAAAAAATTGAAAGATGAGAAGGAAAAAGAAAACAAAAGAATAAAGGAGTTAGAAGGAAAGATAAAAGAACTTACTGAAACACGTGGAAGAATTTTAAAAGAAATTCCAGAACAATATGTAAAAATATATGAGAAGATAAGAAAAAATAAAGAGGGTATAGCAGTTGCAAGGGTAACAGAGGATAACAGGTGTTCAGTATGTCTTAATCCTGTGCCCTTGCAAAAGGTAATAGAGATAAAGAATCAACAGAACAAACTTTTCTTCTGTGAATACTGCGGAAGAATCCTTATTGACTGATACCTACGCAATGATAGATGGTGCGAGTGCAGGTAATCCTGGGAAAGCGGGAATAGGAGGTTTTATAATGCAGAAATGCGTGGTGATTGATCTATGGAGTATTAAAATAGGTATTGCAACCAACAATGTTGCAGAATACAGGGCTCTGTATGAATGTCTTTTAAGGGCAAGAAAGCATGGGATAAAATCTCTTAAGATATTCACAGATAGTGAGCTTTTGGTAAAACAGGTAACTGGAGAATACCGAATAAAAGATGAAAAACTTAAAAAAATATATAAAAAGATTGAAGTTCTTAAAAGAGAGATTAATTTTACAATTATCTCTATAAAAAGGGAGGAAAATAGAATAGCAGATAAATTAGCAAGGCTTGCCATAAAAGAATAATGTATAAATTTATTCCCCTTTTTGCTCTTTTATCAAGAATTTTAAGAAGAAAAGTAGGAGATTTTATTGTAAAGGCAATAGGAGTTATAGCTTGGCTTTTTTGTCCGAGAATGCGCAATGTAGTGATAAAAAATCTATCCTATATAACAGATAAAGAGGTCAAAAAGAAGTCCTTTAAAGTTATCATAAACTATTTTACTGTGTTAAAAGATTTTTTTGATGTATGGTGGAGAAAACCAGAGGATATAATAAAGGATGTAGAAACACATGGAGAGGAAAACCTGTGGAGAGCTGTTAAAGAGAACAATGGAGCAGTAATAGTTACCTATCATATGGGGAATTACGAACTTTCTGCAATATACCTTACTTTGAGAGGTTTTCCTATAACCTCAGTTGTGGAGAAAGTTTCTTCTCCTGTTCATTATACGATGTACAATAAACTAAGAACAAAGTTTGGTACAGAGCTTATAAGTACCGCTGAAACTGCAAGGATAGTGAATGCTGTGAAAAGGAAAAGAGTTCTTGCCCTAATCGCAGATAGAGATATAACAGGAACAGGGATTGTGGTAAACTTTTTTAAGGGAAAGAGAAAATTTCCTATCGGACCTGCATATCTTTCATTAAGATTCAACATTCCTGTAATCACAGGATACTTTGTATTGGGAGGTAAAAAAAGATACATAGGATTCATAGACAAAAAAATTGAGTTTAAGCCCTCTGGAAATTTTAAAAAGGATGTAAAAAGATTGACTTTACTCATTGAGAAAAAAATGAACGGTTATCTTGAAAAGTTCCCTGAGCAGTGGTTTGTTTTTCAGGATGAATGGATGAACTGAATAAAAAAGGGATATTTTCTCTCTTCTACTTATGTGTTAAAGATAAACTTAAAAAAATTACTCCCTTTAAAAACACAATAAAAGTAAGGGACTGTCCCAATAGTTCCTTTTCCTTTTTTCTCTTAGCGGTTGAAAAATATCTTTCCTCTCCTGTGGTGTATTGTGGTAAGGAGGATGAGATAATCCTTATAGGAGAAGACCTAAGAGATATAGCCAGGGAAGTTTTTGTAGTGGGGGAGAGGGGTAAACTTTCGATGGTCTCCTGGTTCATTACCAGAAATAAAGGTATACTTCTCTTAAACGAGGAACTGCTTGATGAGGGGATAAAGGTTGAAAAGCAAGGAGAGATATACTTGGAACCAGGAGTTAAAATGGAATTTGATTTTTTAATTCAATGGCTTTCAGAACATGGATACGAAAATGAAGATATTGTAACAGAGGAAAGAGAGTTTGCAGTAAGAGGTGGAATAGTAGATGTTTATCCTCCTTTATATAAAGCTCCTCTGAGGATTGAATTTGAAGGGGATGTTGTATCTTCCATAAGAAGTTTTGACCCTGTTACTCAGAGGTCTTGTAAAAAAGAAAATTTTGCAGAAATTCCTGTTGTATGTGTAGAGAAGGGAGATAGAACTGTGAAGGAATATCTTGAAGATTTTATAAAAATAAAAAAAGCAGATGAGGGGGTTTCGCTTGAACTTTACAATCCAGGTGTATTTATGGGAGATTTTGAAGCTATTGGGAAGTTTGCAGAAAAGAATAACCTATCCCTTTACTTTGTGGTTTCAGCAGAGGGGGCATCAACATACATAAAGAAAAAAATACCATCAGCAAAGGTAGTTGAGGAATTTTTATCCGGTGGTTTTGTGGATTATATCCATAAATATGCGGTGATAACGGAAAAAGAACTCTTTGGGAGAACCAAGAAAAAAATACCAAAGGAGTTTAAAGGTTTAACTAAGGATGCACTTTACATGTTAAGGGAGGGGGATTATGTGGTGCATATAGACTATGGGATAGGGATTTTCAAAGGAATAAAAAGAATAGATGGGAAAAAAGACTTCATTGAAATTCACTATGCTGAGGAGGATAAACTGTTCGTTCCTGTTGAGCATATAGGGTTTATAGATAAATACATAGGGGCTACAGATAAACCTCCCAAACTTACAAGACTTGGTACCACATCCTGGATAAACACAAAACAAAGGATAAGGAAAAAGATATGGGAGTATGCTGAGAATCTTTTAAAATTATATGCAAAAAGAAAAATTGTAAAAGGACATGCTTTTGGGGAGCACAAAGAAGAGGCTGAATTTCTTTCCCTTTCCTTCCCTTATGAAGAGACGGCAGATCAACTTAAGGCAATAAAGGATGTAGAAAAAGATATGGAAAAGGAAAACCCAATGGAAAGAATAGTATGTGGGGACGTAGGGTATGGAAAAACAGAGGTGGCGGTGAGGGCATCTGCAAAAGCAGTGCTTGATGGAAAGCAGGTATGCATACTGGTTCCCACAACGATTCTTGCATTGCAACATTACCGAACATTTTTATCAAGACTTGCACCATTTCCATTTCGGATAGAGATGCTTTCAAGAATGGTGCCATCTAAGAAGAGGAGGGAAGTAATTTCAGGAATTGAGAGTGGAAAAGTAGATATTGTGATAGGGACCCATGTCCTTCTTTCTGATAAAATAAAATTTAAAGATCTTGGGCTTTTAATAATAGATGAAGAGCATAGATTTGGAGTGAGACAGAAAGAAAGGATTAAGGAGTTAAAAGAAGATATAGATGTACTTTATCTCACAGCAACCCCAATTCCAAGAACCCTCTACATGGCTCTCTCAGGGTTGAGAGATATTTCAATCATAACAACCCCTCCCCCTGGAAGAAAAGATGTATACACCGAGATTACTTCATGGAATGAAGAGATAATAAAAGAATGGGTTTACAGAGAAAAGGCAAGAGGAGGGCTTGTGTTGTTTATACACAACCGAATAGAAACATTGCCTCGGGTTAAAAAAAGGCTTGAACAGATCCTTCCAGGAATAAAAATAAGAACTGCCCATGGTAGAATGCCTGAAAACGAACTTGCAGCAGTTTATGATGACTTCTGCAAAAAGAAGTTTGATATGCTTCTCTCTACTGCAATTGTGGAAGCAGGGATTGATATTCCTGATCTCAATACAATAATTGTTGATAGGGCTGATACTTTTGGTATCGCGGATCTACATCAGTTAAGAGGGAGAGTTGGAAGAGGTAACAAAAAAGCCTATGCCCTGTTTATAGTTCCCAAAAGATTAACCGAAGAGGCAAGGAAAAGGATAGCGACAATAAAGATATACTCCTATCTTGGTTCGGGTTTTCAGATTGCTTTAAGAGATATGGAGATAAGAGGAGCAGGAAACATTCTTGGAACAGAGCAGCACGGACATATTCAACAGATAGGTCTTTCTCTCTATATGAAATTGCTGGAAGAAGCAGTAAAAATACTCAAGGGAGAAGAGATAAAGAAAGAACCACGACTTGATATAGGGATAAAGGCATTTATTCCTGAATCCTATGTCAAAAGTTCAGAAGATAGAATATCTCTTTACAAAAGGATGCTTTCTCTTGAGACACACAACGAAGTAGATGAAATAGAGGAAGAACTCAAGGATAGGTTTGGTCCAATACCTGAAGAGGTGAAGAATATCTTAAAAATAGCAAGGTTAAAGATAGAGGCTAAGAAAAAAGGGATAGAAAAAATTTATTTTAAGAATAACAGAATAAAAATCTTTACCCCCAAAAAAGTGATAGAAAAGGAAGGAAGTTTTGAATCTCTATTATCTCTTGTAAAGAACTTATAGGGTGCTTTTAAAAAATATATTTTCTGGGGTCTGTTATCCTTCCTTCAATGCATGATGCTGCAACTGTTGCAGGAGAGGCAAGGAATATCTCTGCTTCCTTTGCTCCCATTCTTCCTTTGAAATTTCTATTGGATGTGGAAATCACAACCTCTTCCTCTGCGAGAACCCCTTGATGGGCTCCAAGACATGGACCACAACCAGGATTTAAGATAATAGCTCCTGCATCAACCAAGGTTTTTAAAATTCCTTGCTCCATCGCATCTTTGTACACCTCCCAAGATGCAGGTAGGATCAAAAGTCTAACATCAGAGTGAACCTTCTTGCCCTTAAGAATCTCTGCAGCAACCTTCAGGTCCTCAAGTCTTCCATTTGTGCATGTGCCTATAAGGCCTTGATTTATCTTTTTCCCTTCCCATTCCTTTACTGGATACACATTATCCACAGTATGGGGTACAGCAATTTGAGGTTCTAAGGATGATATATCAAACTCATATATATTTTCATACCTTGCATCAGGATCCGGGAGGATTATTTCATAATCCTTTTGTGCTCTGTGTTTTATCCATTCAATGGTCTTTTCATCCGGTGCAATAAATGCATTCTTTGCTCCCATTTCTGCTGCCATGTTGGAAAGGACCATTCTGGAAGAGATAGAAAACTCCTTCACTACATTTCCTGAAAACTCCACTGACTTATATGTTGCTCCATCTGATTTTAACCTCCCTATGATATGGAGTATAACATCCTTTGCATAAACTCCAGAAGGTAATTTACCCTTTATCTCTATCTTTATACTTTCAGGAACTCTGAGCCATATCTCATCAATTGCCCAGAGTGCTGCAACTTCACTCCTTCCTATCCCTGCTGAAAATGCACCAAATGCTCCATAGGTGGTTGTATGAGAATCTGCTCCAAGGATCACAAGTCCAGGGAGTGCAAATCCTTTTTCAGATAGTACCTGATGGCATATTCCTCCTTGGCTATTTATGTCATAAAAGTTTTTTATACCGTTTTTCTTAACAAATTCTCTTATAATCTTGTGATTTCTTGCATAATCAATGGATGCAGGAGGAACTACATGGTCAAGCACAATAACAACCTTTGAAGGATCTTTAACCTTTTCTCCCCCCATCTTTGAAAATGTTAGAGAAATTGATGCAGTGTTGTCATGTGACATCACAAAATCAGGTGATATGTAAACAATATCACCTGATTTTACATCCTTTCCTGCCTTTTTTGAAAGTATCTTTTCTGCAAAAGTTTTGCCCATTTTTACCCCCTGAAAGGTTCAAAGTTGACAAAATCAGCATGATGAACTATTATTGCTTCAATTGTTCTTTTAACAAACTCTCCTTCTTTTGAATGAGAAGATATAATGTGAATAACCTGAGCAGGAAGCCCTACCTTATAGGCTATTCCAGCTCCTGAGATGGGATGTCTTATCATCTCCCCGTTTTTGCTTTTTTTATAACTGTGTTCGTTCTTTTCGTATTCAAGTAATTTCCCTACATCATGTAATAAAGCTCCTGCGATAAGGTAGTCTCTGTTGATTTTTACTTTATCTTTATACATTTCTTCCAATACCTCTGCTATCTTTAATGCAGTCTTGGTAACAGCCTTTGTATGTTCTATCAAGCTGAAAGGAGCAGGTTTTATAAGAAGGGTAAATGGAATCTTTTCAAGCTCATCAGGGGTAAAACATGATTCCTCTATTGCGATCTTCCAGCATTCTATTACTTTTTCTTTTAACTCATTATCCTTTATTTCTTCTATCTCTGGGAAAAGAGATTTTATTCTTTCCTTTAATTTATTCATCATGTAGTTCTCCTGTGTATTTACAAGTTGTTGCATCTATCTTTCTCATGGGTTTTTGAGTTGTCTGTTCTTCATAAATATGAGCAACGAGTCCTGGAGTTCTTGCCATGATAAAAAATGCGTTACCTATTTCAGGTGGAAATCCAAGCTCACACAAAAGTGCTGCAATTGCTCCATCAACATTTACAGGAAGTTCCTTTCCTTTTAATTTTTTTATTGCATTCTTTATCAACAGAGCTATTTTCACATAATCTCCGTAAAATCCCTGTTCTTCTGCAATTTTAAATAGTTTTTGGGTTCTGGGATCGTTGGTATGGTATCTATGTCCAAAACCAAAAAGTTTTTCTTTTTTTTCAAGTTTTTCTTTTACGTACTCTTCTGTGGACTGCTCAAGAGATTTCTGTTCCTGTTGGCTCTTTCTTTTTATATCAAGATAATGTTTCATTGCACCTTCAATTGCTCCTCCATGATAGTTGTAGATTGCAAGTATTCCAGCAGCAAGCGAGGAATGCAGAGGGTTGCCTGTAGATGCAACGGTCCTTGCTGTAATGGTTGATGGAGGAGTAACTCCATGGTCAATTGAGGATAAGAGGATTGCATCAAGAATTTTCCGAATTCTTTCATCAGGAAGCTTACCAGTAAGGACAAGATATATTCCATCAACAAAACCGATTTCTCCCATTAATTTATCTATTCGGTATCCTCTAACATATATTTTATTCGGTTCAACTTTTGTGATTTTCGTTTCCCAGTAATGTTCGTTCATTTTCCCCCCTCATTTTTCAAGGACTTTTCTTATTTCAGAGAGAAGATGACTTGGACTTTTTATTGGGGATTCAATATTTTCCAAGATCTCCTCTGCAGATTTTGTCTTTATTGTTAATCCCTTTAATCTTTCATAAAGTGTATTTTTATCCACGGGAAAGTCAACTCCTTTTATTCTCCTCAGCACTTCAACACTCCAAGTAATTCCGAGACTTTCAGAAGCCTGTTGAAATGCGTGTATGAATACGGTTAAATTATCCCTTCCTTCTTTTATTTCTTTATAAGCAAGTTTTGCAAGCCCTCCTGCTGTGTGGGCTTTAATTGTTTTTTCCTGTAATTCTCCTTCTATTTTCTTCATTACAAGTTCTGGATCTGCTCTTAAGATATTCCTAACAGTCTGTCTTGTTAAACCAAGGAATTCTGCTATTTCATCTTCTGTTTTGTAGGACTCCTCAGAAAGGACAATTGCATAGGATGCCTCCATTAAACTTGTTATCCAGGTAAGATTTCGTAGTTCAATCAACTTTCTTGGTCCTCCCAGTAATTCAAGGGCTTTTAAAAAAACTCTTATTGCAGTTGCATCTACATCAAACTCCCTTATTTCTTCAGGTTTGATTACCGGCATCTTCACCTCCGTTTTTAAGTTATTATACTTTGCTGTATTCCTATGTCAATATTCTTATTTGACATAATACCTATGAGGGGTATAATCTTAAAAATAGGAGGAGGTATGGAAAAACTCAAGAGATACGGATGGGTGTTTGTGGTAGTTATGTTGGGAGTTGCAGGTGGTTATGCAATAGCCAGAGCAGAATGGGATTCTTCGGGTTCCTCTTCCTCTGACAGTTATACCCTTAAAAGAATAGAGAATCATCTTGAAAATATATCTGAAGAATTGAAAGAACTTAACCGTATTCTCAGAGATATAAAAGATGAGATTAACAATAGATAAGTTTTCAAATATAGAAAAATTGACTTAACAATATAAAGGCATATAATATTTTATTCAGAAAGGAGGAATAAAAGGAATGAAACACCCTGCAAAAATTAGAAAAAGAGATGGAAGGATAGTGGATTTTGACCAAGAAAAAATAACAAATGCGATATTTAAGGCTGCAAAGGCTGTAGGTGGTTCAAATTATGAACTTGCAAGGGAACTTTCTCGTAAAGTTGTTGAAATATTGAATGAAAAATATGGTGAAGATGGTATCCCCTCTGTTGAAGAGGTTCAAGATATCGTTGAAAAGGTTTTGATTGAAGAGGGTCATGCGAAGACTGCAAAGGCATATATTTTATACCGTAAGAAGAGGACAGAACTTAGAGAGGCAAAGCAGTTCTTTATAGGAGTTCCTGATGAACTTAAACTCTCTTTAAATGCTCTAAAGGTTCTTGAAAGGAGGTATTTGTTAAAGAATGAGAAGGGAGAAGTTATAGAGACTCCTGCTCAACTATTCAGAAGGGTTGCAAGGCACATTGCTTCTGCTGATTTGAACTACGACCCAAATGCAGATGTTAAAAAACTGGAGGATGAGTTCTATGAGATGATGGTTAACTTTGAATTTCTCCCCAACTCTCCAACTCTAATGAATGCTGGAACAGAGCTTGGTCAACTTGCTGCATGCTTTGTTATTCCTGTGGAGGACTCTCTTGAGGCTATTTTTGAAGCAGTTAAGTATGCTGCTCTTATTCATAAAACAGGAGGAGGGACAGGATTTTCCTTTTCAAGATTAAGACCAAAAAATGATGTGGTTAAAACCACAGGGGGAATTGCTTCAGGTCCTGTATCCTTTATGAGGGTTTTTGATGTTGCAACCGATGTGATAAAACAAGGAGGGAGAAGAAGGGGAGCAAATATGGGGGTTCTGCGGGTTGACCATCCTGATATTTTAGAGTTTATAACTGCAAAGGAAAAGGAAGGGATGCTTACAAACTTCAATATATCGGTTGCTGTTACCGATGAATTTATGCATGCAGTTGAAAAGGATGAGAACTATCCTTTGAGAAATCCAAGAACAGGGGAGGTGGTGCAGAAGATAAGAGCAAGAGATGTTTTTAATCTTATTGTGACAATGGCATGGAAAAATGGAGATCCGGGAATGATATTTATAGATAGAATAAATAGAGATAACCCTACCCCTGCTCTTGGAGAGATAGAGGCAACAAATCCATGTGGAGAACAACCTTTACTTCCCTATGAAGCATGTAATCTTGGTTCCATAAACCTGTCAAAATTCGTAAATGGAGGAAAAATAGATTTTGAAAGGCTTGCAAAGGTTGTGCACAAGGCAGTGCACTTTCTTGATAATGTAATTGATAAAAGTAAGTATCCATTAAAAAAGATTGAAGAAATGGTAAAAGGGAACAGGAAGATAGGTCTTGGAGTAATGGGATTTGCAGATATGCTTTTAAAACTTGGGATTCCTTATGATTCTGAACAGGCACTTGAGACAGCTGAAAAGGTTATGCGTTTTATTAAAGAACAGGCAGAAAAGGCGACGATTGAACTTGCAAAAAAGAGAGGTCCTTTTCCAAACTTTGATAAAAGCGTTTACAAACAAAGAGGAGAACCTGAGAGGAGAAATGCCACTTTAACTACCATTGCTCCGACAGGCTCTATAAGCATAATTGCCAATACCTCTTCAGGAATAGAGCCTTTGTTTGCGGTTGTGTTTATAAGAAATGTAATGGAAGGTACAGAACTATTGGAGGTAAATCCAGTTTTTGAACAGATTGCAAGAGAAAGGGGATTTTATTCTGAAAGGTTGATGAGGGAAATAGCAAGGACAGGTTCGGTTCAGAAGATTAAAGGAGTTCCAGGTGATGTAAAAAGGATATTTGTGACGGCCCATGAGATTGCTCCTAAATGGCATGTTCTGATGCAGGCAGCGTTTCAACGCTATGTGGATAATGCAGTTTCAAAAACCGTTAATCTTCCATATCATGCTACTCCAATGGATGTAGCTGATGTGTTCTGGCTTGCTTACAGAACAGGATGTAAAGGAATAACTGTTTATAGGGATAGGAGTAAACCTACCCAGGTTCTTTATCGTGGAGAAGTGAAAAAGAAAGGTTCAGTGTATGATTCTTTTGCAGAATCCCTATCCGAGAAATATTTTTCGGTTGATTCAGAGTATGCAGGTGGATGTCCTACCTGCAGTCTTTAAAAATAATGGGTAAAAAAAAACAGTTGCCATCGTTGGAAGGCCAAATGTAGGAAAATCCACATTATTTAATAGAATTACAAGGAAAAAGATAGCAATTACTCTAAGAGAGCCGGGAATTACCAGAGATGTAATTGAAGAAGAGTGTGAGTGGCAAAACAAGAAGTTTTTACTTTTAGATACCGGAGGCTATATACCACAGCCATCGGATTCCATTTCTGAAAAGGTAAAAAAACAGGTTTTTTATGCTTTACAAAGAGCAGACTTAGTGCTTTTTGTAGTAGATGCAAAGGAAGGAATTCATCCTCTGGATTTTGAAGTGGCAGAGATTTTGAGAAGGTCAAACAAAGAAGTTATCCTTGTAATAAACAAGATGGATGTGAAGACTGCTTCCTTCAATGTGTGGGAGTTTACAAGACTCGGTTTTGAAAAAGTTTATAAGGTTTCTGCTGAGCATGGAAAAGGAATAGGAGAGCTTTTGGATGAGATAACCAAAGATATAAAAGAAGAAAAAGAATTAAATGGAGATAGAATAAATGTGATAATTGTTGGAAGACCAAATGTAGGAAAGTCCACGCTCCTTAATGCATTGGTAAAAGAGGAAAGAGTTATTGTGGATAATACTCCAGGGACTACAAGGGACCCAGTTAAAGTAGAGAAGGATAAAGAAGGAGTTAAGTTTTCGCTCATAGACACTCCAGGGGTTAAAAAGAAAAGCAAGATAAAAGATATAGTAGAGTTTCTTTCTTCTAAGAGACTTGAAAAAAGGGTGATGGAAGCAGATGTAGCAGTGGTGGTAATAGATGCTCAAGAGGGACTCACACATCTTGAAAAGACCATTACCGGATGGTTGCTTGAAGAAGGGAAAGGAGTGATTGTAGTGGTAAATAAGTGTGATCTGTTAAAGAAAAGGGAAGTTCCTGAAATTGTTCAATATGTAAAAGCCTCTTTGCATTTTGCAAGAAACATTCCCGTAGTCCCAATTTCTGCATTAAAAGAAGAGGGATTAGAGAAAATAGAAAATGAAGTTGTAGATGTAGCAAGAGAGAGGAAGAAAAAAATATCTGCTAAAACATTGGAAGAGGTATTTGAGAACATAATTTCTTCTCATCCTCCGCCAAGAGGAGCGATAATTAAAAGAATAGTGCAGGTTGGTATAGCACCACCGAGTTTTATTATGTTGTCTCCAAAACCTGAGAGAATAGAGCATTCTTATTTGAGGTACATAAAGAACAGATTATATGATTATTTTGGGTTTAAAGGGGTTGACATAAGAATAACAGTAAAAAGGAAAATAAAATAGGGAGTTATTTGACATTCATAATATTCTACATACAATTTTGGGATGGAAACTTTAATCCTTGATGGAAGAAAGGCTTCTGAGGAAATAAGGATGGAACTTGTGAGGGAGGTGAAGGAGTTAAATAAAAAGGGAAAAACTCCGAAACTCGTGTTTATTACAGTAGGGGATAATCCAGCATCAAAAAGTTATGTAAGGGCAAAAGAAAGGGCTTGTGTAAAAGTTGGTATTGTTACAGAAAATAAAGAGTTTAAAGAAGATGTTGAGACAAAAGAGGTGGTAGACAAAATTAAAGAGTTGAATGAAAATGATGAGGTGGATGGGATAGTGGTACAGCTTCCTCTTCCTAAGAAGATCGATAAGGAACAGGTTTTAAATGCAATAAGTATAAATAAAGATGTTGATTGCTTAAATCCTCTAAATCTTGGCTATCTTATGATTAAAGAACCCATTTTTTATCCTAATACCCCAATGGCAATAATTGAACTTTTAAAATTTTATGGAATAAAAATTGAAGGAAGTTACGTGGTGATCCTTGGTAGAGGTAAGACTGTAGGAGTTCCGCTTGTAAATATCTTACTAAAGAAAGGTCCTTATGGAAATGCTACTGTTACGGTATGCCATACAAAAACCAGGAATTTAAAGGATATTACATCAAGTGCAGATATTCTTGTTTCTGCAATTGGTGTACCTGGTTTTGTAAAAGGTGATCTTATAAAGGAAAATGCAGTAATCGTAGATGTAGGGATAAATGTGATTGAAGGGAAGATTGTTGGAGATGTAGATGCTAACTCTGTAATAGGTAAAGCAAAAGCTCTTTCTCCAGTTCCGGGTGGAGTAGGGCCAATGACGGTGACGATGTTGTTAAAAAATGTGATAAAGGCTGCAAAGAGGAATGTTGCTTGAAGAAATACTCAAAGAAAGGAAGAAAACAATAGATAAAAAAATAGATGAGTTTTTAAAAGAAAACGGAGGTAAACTTGTTGAGGCAATGAAGTATAGCGTATTTGCTGGAGGAAAAAGATTAAGGCCATTGCTTGCTTGGTTATCCTATGAGGCATGCGGTGGAGGAAGCGAGGAGGATATTCTTCCCTTTGCCTGTGCAGTTGAACTCGCTCATACTGCGACCCTTATTCATGATGACCTTCCTAGTATGGATGATGATGATTTAAGAAGAGGAAAACCTGCAAGTCATAAAGTATTTGGTGAGGCAATGGCGATTCTTGCAGGAGATGCATTGATAATAGCTTCATTTGAACTTGCTCTTCTTTCAAAGGCACCGAAGGATAGGGTAGTGCGGTCAGCAAGATTGCTTTCCCAGGCTATAGGATTTAAGGGGGTTACAAAAGGACAGGAACTTGATCTTTTTACAGAGGATCTTAATCCAAGAGTTTTAAGAAAGGTGCATTTGTATAAAACTGCTGTATTTATATCTGCATGTATGGAGGGGGGAGCTCTACTTGCAGGAGCAGAGGAGAAAAAAATTCTAATGATAAGAAAAGCAGGAACATTTATGGGTATGGCATTTCAAATACAGGATGATATACTTGATGCAGTTGGAAGTGAAGAAAAATTGGGAAAAAGAGTTAAAAAAGACCAAGGAAAGCCTACATATACTGCAATTTATGGAGTGGAAGGGGCAAAAAGGATAAGAGATGGTTACTGTAGAAGAGCTAAAAAACTGTTTGATGTCTTGGGTAGGGAATGGGAAATATTTAAAGATATAACCGACTTTGTAGCAAGGAGGGAGTATTGAGTATTCTTGAGAGGATAAATTCTCCTGCAGATTTAAAAAAATTGAAACTTGAAGAGCTTGAAAAACTTACCGGAGAGATAAGGAAAAGAATAATAGAGGTAACCGCAAAAAATGGAGGGCATGTAGCACCGAATCTTGGGGTGGTTGAACTTACAATTGCATTACACTATGTGTTTAATGCGCCGCAAGACAAAATAATATGGGATGTAGGGCATCAGTGTTATACCCATAAACTTTTGACTGGCCGAAGGAAGGCTTTTGAAACTATAAGAAGAAAGGGAGGAATTTCAGGATTTCCCAAAAGAGAGGAGAGTGAATACGATGTTTTTGGAACAGGACATGCAGGAACATCATTATCTGCTGCTTATGGAGTTGCAGTGGCACGGGATTTACTTAATGAGAACTACCGGGTAATTGCAGTAATAGGAGATGGTTCTTTGATTTCAGGAATGGCACTTGAAGCATTAAACCATATAGGAGCTTCAGGAAAGGATATAATGATAATTCTTAATGACAATGGAATGTCCATTGCAAAAAACCCTGGAGCTATTGCTCTTTACCTAAACAGAATAATAACCATGCCTTTTTATAAGAGATTAAGAGCTAAGGTATGGAATTTACTTGGTAAACTTCCTGCAGAAAAAAGGGATAGAGCAAGGAGAGTCGCAAGAAAGATAGAGAAGAGAATGAAAGGATTACTTATTCCTGGGGTATGGTTTGAGGAGCTTGGTTTTCATTATTTTGGTCCTCTTGATGGACATGATTTAAAAGGACTTATATCCTTCTTTAAGAGAATTGAGGACATTCATGGTCCTTTATTGATACATGTGTTGACAAAGAAGGGATATGGATTTGAAATTGCCCAGGAGAATCCTGAACTCTTCCATGGAGTTGGTCCTTTTGATTTGAAGTCTTTTGAAATAATAAAGAAGGGTAGTAAAAAGAGTTATTCTTCTTTCTTTGGAGAGACTCTTGTTGAATTTGCAGAAAAAGATAAAAGGATAGTTACAATTACTGCTGGAATGTGTCTTGGCACAGGGCTTACGAAGTTTAGAGAAAGATTTCCCCAAAGGTTCTTTGATATGGGGATAACTGAGGAACACTGTGCTACCTTTGCAGCAGGACTTACCTTGAGGGGTTTGAAGCCGGTTTTTGCTATTTATTCTACATTTTTACAGAGAGCTTTTGACCAGGTGATACATGATATTGCATTGCAGAAACTTCCGGTTATTTTCTGTATAGATAGAGCAGGCATTGTAGGAGAGGATGGTCCAACTCATCATGGAACATTTGATATTTCATACTTAAGACTCATACCCAACATAGTGGTTTCTGCTCCAAAAGATGAAGATGAATTAAAAGACCTTTTATATACTGCTTTAAACTATGATAAAGGACCTTTTGCATTGAGATATCCAAGAAGTTCTGTAGTCGGAGTTAAAGTAAAAAAGAGCCCCCAAAAAATTGAGATAGGCAAATGGGAAGTTCTGAAAAAAGGAAGAGATGTGTGTATTCTTGCTGTTGGATCAATGGTATATCCATCTCTTGAAGCAGCAGAGATTTTGAAAAGATGTGGCATCTCTGCTCAGGTGGTGAATGCAAGATTTATAAAGCCTCTGGATGAGGGAATGCTTGAGGTGATGGCGAGAAGATTTAAAAAATTGGTAACGGTTGAAGAAAATACCTTAGAAGGTGGTTTTGGAAGCGCAGTATTGGAATTTCTTGAGAAAAAGAAAATAAAGAAGGAGGTCTTAAGGATAGGTATACCCGATAAATTTATAGAGCATGGTTCAAGGAGTGAGTTACTTTCAGAAATTGGTTTAACAAAGGAGGGTATATCGGAAAAGATTAGAATGTTTTTATGATAAATCTATTCCTTTTATTTTTTATTACGCCGAATTTTTACTCTTACTTGTCTAAGGAGGTAAATATCAGCTATGACTATGGTATCGTATTTGAAGAAAAGTGGATTGACTCGGTCTTTCTTGGTATAGAAAGTGTAAAGACCCTGTCTTCCTATCTTGCCCAAAAAACAAGAGAATCCATGGTAAAGAAGTTTCTATCCCAAACAAAGGAGAGGTTAAAAAAGGAGTCCCTTGGATCCTTGGTTATGGAAGGACTTATCCCTAAGATAGAGATACCGGGTTTTGAAGAAGAAACTTCTATAGATATCTCCGGATCCGATCAGATCACTGTGGGTATGGGAAGTACTAAATATGCAGAAGGGCAATCTGTATCAATTGAACCGGAAATGAAGCAGGATATAAAAGTAAAGGTACTTGGAACAATAGCAAGAAAGACCCAGGTAGAGATGGACTACAGTTCTCAGAGGGAGGTGCAGGCGGAAAATACAATAAGAATAACATATCAGGGGGATGAAGATGAGGTGACTGAATATATAAAGGCGGGAGATATATCTTTAACAATGCCAACCACTGTTATGACCGGAGGACTCCCCACCCATAAAGGACTTTTTGGATTCAGTGGTAAATGGAGGTTTGGCCCTTTAACTCTTTATGCAGTGGCTTCTAAGGAGGAGGCTACCTCTACGACTCAAGAGTTTACTCAAGGAATAAATGTAGAGGAAAAAAAGGATTCAATATACGATTATCAATACGAAAAGGAAAGGTTTTTTACCATTCTCAATGATTCTATAAAAAAATATCTGGGTGATGATACAATTATTACCGGAGTAGGTGTTTATGTATTTGATTACACAACCCCTGATAGGATTACAAAACCTGCTGTTGCAACTCCTTATGGAAATCTCTATCCTGAATATAAACCTTACGATTCCAGAGAAGAAATAACAAAAGGTAACTTCTATCCTCTTGTACGAAACGAAGAGTTTTACTTTCATGAGGGGACAGGAATAATTGAACTTACAAAATCCTTTTATGGAAACTACATTCTCGCGGTTGCATGTACTACCTCTACTGGAAGAAAACTTTTCAGCTATAATGGAGATACTTTAATCCTTCTTCTTGTATGGCCAGAGAATCCAGATTCATCTCTTATTACGTGGAAAAACGAACTAAGAAATGTTTATTCTGTTGGAGATGTTAACATTAAAAACTTAAAGATAACCATAGTGAGAATATCTCCAGGAGATGCTACAGAACTTGAGACCGAAGGTCCTGCTAAAGGAAAATCTTTTGCAGAAATTCTTGGAATAGATGCTGACGGAGATGGAATGGTGGATGCAAAGTATATGGACCCCTCCAGGGGTCTTGTATGGTTTCCATATAGAGAACCGTTTAACCATTCTGACCTCTCGGTAAGAGATTCTTCTATTTATCTTACTCGGTATGTTTCGGATCCAAAATATAAAATAATTTTTTCCTATACACGACCTCTACAGTATCAACTTCCGGTAGGAATAAAGGAAGGAACAGTAAGAATTTGGGTAAATGGTGAAGAACTTTCTGAGGATGAATTCAGTGTAAATTATGCTACAGGAGTGGTTACCATAAAAAGACCTGTGCCAGCAGGTGCTGAGATAAAGATAACTGCTGAGCAGACTCCTTTCTTTATAAACCCCAGAGAAGGATCAATAGCAGGAATAAGAGCAGAGACAAAACTTACAGAAGATGCTACGATTGGATGGACCTTTTTATATAGAAATGAGAAGGAAAGGGGAGTAATAAGACCGACCATAGGATCAGAACCGTATAGTAGAGCAATAACTGCTCTTGATCTTAAAATAGATAAAGAACTCGGGGGAATTACAGAGTTTCTTGATAGACTCCCTCTTATAAGTACTGATGAACCATCTACGATAAATTTTGAGACCGATGTAGGTATTTCAATGCCAAATCCCAACACTATGGGGACAGCCTACATTGAAGATTTTGAAGGAATTGAGGAGAGCGATGAGCTGGTAATAACTAAGAGATGGTATCCTCCAAGTATTCCTGTTTCCAAGGACTCTGCTATAGAGACATATTCAAGGAGAAGACCACAGATAGATGTGGTGACCATAAATAAAAGGGATGTGTTTGGTGAGGTTACAGGTGATGTGTTCCAGAATCTTCAGGATGTCTTAAGAATTGTATATACTCCAGAAGATAGTACACGGTGGAGTGGAATAATGACTGCTCTTGTCGGAGGAGAGGTTTTCGATATCACAGATAAAGATAACTTGGAGTTTATATTTAAAACAGATGCAAAAAAAGGTAGAATCTATATAGATTTTGGTTCAGATATAGATGAAGATATGCTTCGGCTGGATAAA
The DNA here is from genome assembly GCA_964417925.1 of uncultured bacterium. Classification (GTDB taxonomy): domain Bacteria; phylum Hydrothermota; class Tepidihabitantia; order B3-TA06; family CAYQJV01; genus CAYQJV01. The sequence continues at coordinate 39,925 of CAYQJV010000003.1, forward strand.
GATGGAAATATAAGAGGATTGGATACCTTGGATACAGAGGATAAAAATGGAAATATGATGTTAAATTTAGGGGAAGATACAGGACTGGATGGTATTGCTGGAAAGGATGGTGAGGAGGTTGCAGGAGATGATGGAAATGATGATTATGATGAGAAAACAAATCTCATGGGTACTGAGGGGAATGGAATGCTTGATACCGAAGATATTGACCAGGACTGGGGTTGGAATGGTGGGAGTTTTACAAGAAACGATTATTATGAGGTAATGATAGATCTGGAAAAAGAAAGTGAGTATATTGAGGAACTTGAAAATGGATGGAAGCTTCTCAGGATACCTCTTTCTGATTCATCTGCTTATAAAAAATTCGGGAGTCCCCAGGCTAAACTTATTAATGAATTCAGAGTGTGGTTTGAAGGAATGGAGGGAGTTGACACGCTTTATATTTACTCTTTAAAGTTCCAAGGCACGGTGTGGAAAGGCCTATCGGTGTATAAAGAAGACACCACCTCTGAAGAGCCGGATACCACAGAGAAGGTCTCTATTGCCCCAGTGAATAGAGAAATTGACCCTGAGTATACTTCTCCTTTTAAGCTAAGAAAAGACATAAGTGGACAGTATGAAATAGAAAATGCACTTGAACTTAAGTATGAAAATATAAAACCTGGACATGGAGTCAAAATATATCGCTACAGTACAGATCCTTTGGATCTTAGAGGCTATAAAAAGATTTCTATCTACATACATGGGGATGAAGAAAGCGCTCTTTTTTTCCTTAAAATAGGTACAGATTCGTTAAACTATTATGAATATAGAAACAAAATCAACGCAGGCAAAAAAGTTGAATATGGAGAAGGGTGGAGAGAATTTGAAATTGATCTTGCCGGGTTTGCCTCAATAAAGAAAGATTCTATACAATCCGATACTCTCAAATTCTATGGGGATCCAACTCTGGCTAATATTAGGTACCTATCCCTTGGAATTATAAATGGAGGAGAAGGAGAAATATCGGGTAAGGTATGGTTTAACGATATTAGGGTGAAGGATCCGTGGAGGGAAAAAGGAGTATCTTTCACAGGAAGGTTGAAATTTAAACTCGCAGATGTGGGATTTACCACTGTTAACTTTTCAAGAAGTGATCCTAACTTTGTTTCCTTTTCAGATCCAACAGGAGTTAAGGCAGGTGGACTTACAAACAATCTTTCCGTGTTTACTCAAGCAAATATTGATAAACTTTTTCCAAAAAAGGCAGGTTTTAAAATACCATTGGGGATTACTTATACACGAAGGACCTCCACTCCCAAATTTTCACCTTATGTAAGTGACTATCGAATAGGTAAAAAAGAGGCAGAAGAATTTACTGAAACGAGTGATAATAAAGGATTTAAAATTTCTTTTTCAAAAAACAAAAAGTCTAAAAATAAATTTTTAAACTACACTATAGATGCATTAAACTTAAGTACAGAGGCTTCATTAAATCATAACTTAAGGAATGCTACTAAGAATCTTGATTCTACAAGAAGTTTTAATACTAAAGCATCCTACCGAATATCTCCTCAGTTGTTCATGAAGGTTAAAGGTCGGAAGATATACTTTATACCGAATAGTATATCCCTTACTCTATCCCAAAACTATTCCTACTCCAGGAGTTGGTCAAGAGTTTCTCCTGATGAGTCTTTTGGTAAGCCAATTTATGCAGATGAAAGAAAGACCTTTGTTATTTCTTCTTCGGCAACTCACTCCTTTATAGAAAGATTTCTTTCTTTTAGTGCTGTATTTTCAAATACAAGAGATTTAAAGGAACCAAATTATGTAAGAGGAATCAATATAGGAAGGGATGCAGGCAAAAATTTGAGACTTACGTACAGTATTTCAGGAGTGAACTTAAAAGATTTTGGGAGGCCTGGTGTTAGTGTTCAAACAGACTATCAAGAGAATCATTCTATAGATATACAGATAGACACTTTTGATACGCGAAATCTCAATAACTCCTTTAATCTAAATGCCTCCTGGCCTGGTATAAATACAGGCGGAATTATTGAAAAAATTAAGTTTATTTTTCCTCAAAAGGATACAGTAGAAAAGAAAGGATCTCCTCGATGGTTGATTCATACCTTTGCTTCAATTTTGAAAAAAGTTAGACCTTTGGAGGTTTCCTATGGGTACTCTAAAAGTTCTTCCTATCAGTACTACCTTGGGGTTCCATCTACAAGATACATACTTGGGTTTGAAGATAGTATTCCTCTGTATGGAGAAGACAGCACAGTTCAGTATTTAGGTACGGGTTCAAGAAGAAGAGAGCATCGGCTATCTCTGGAGACAGGGGCTACTGTAGGAGATATTAATCTAAATTTGAGAGCGAATAAAAATGCTTCCTTCACATTGAACTTTGGGCAGACGAACTTTTCTTATTCATATATTCTTCCTTCTGTATCTCTGAATATTTACAACCTTTCAAAGCACATCAAGAAATTTCTTCCAACACTGCAGAATGCATCTTTAAACTCTTCTTTTGAAAGGAAAAAGACCTATAATGGAACCATAGAGTATCAAGATAATGGAGGGATGATCGCGGATACAAATGCAGTAACTGAAGAGATGAATTTCTCACCCCTTGTGTCTCTCTCAACCTATTGGAAGAGGAAGGTTACCCTCACTGCCCAGGTTACCCATCAAGATACAAGAACCATAAGGATTTTTGGAGAGCTTGGAACTACTGTTACACGTTACAAAAAAACCGATTATGAATTCTCTGCTGGATACTTATTTAGTGCTCCTTCAGGGCTTAAAATACCTTGGCTGAGAAATGTGAGGTTTAAAAATGACCTTAATCTCAATGCAACCTTTATGGTTTCAGAAATTAAAAATTCAAAGTATGATGAGTCCACAGGTGAAGAAGATGTGTTGATAGATGATATAGAAAAACAGCTTACTGTATCTGCATCTTACAACTTTTCAAATACCTTTACAGGAGGACTTAATTTTATTTACAAATCAAAACATTCTCGGGTGAATCCGAGGTATGATTATTCTCAGTATCGTCTTGATGTGGTAATTACTATAAAATTCTGATGAATAGAAAGGAGAAAATAGTTCTGTATTTTCTTTGTGTTATTCTTCTTTTGGGAATTATAGGAGAGTATGTAAAAAAGTTAAAGGAGGAAAAAGAAATAGAAAGAATTAAATTATACATGGAAGAGAAAACCACAGAGGAAGATATCTTTCCTGTAGAGATTAATACCGCTTCTTTTGAAGAGTTGGTAAAGATTCCAGGAATAGGTCCAGTAATTGCAAACAGGATAATTGAAGAAAGGAGAAAAAAACCTTTTGAAAACATAAAGGAACTTTTGAGGGTAAAAGGAATAGGAAAGAAAAAGTTGAATATTATCAAAAATTATGTTATAATAAAAAAATGGGAAGAATAATGGCTGTTGATTATGGAGAGAAGAGGATAGGAATAGCAATAACCGATAAAGAGAAGAGAATAGCATTTCCAAAAGAAATTGTGAACAAGGAAAAAGCAACTGAGAGAATAAAAGAAATAGTTGAAAAAGAGGATGTGGAGGAGATAGTGTTTGGTTATCCTATAAATCTTAAAGGTATGAAGACGCAAATAACGAAGAACGCAGAAAGGTTTTATGAAGAACTGAAAAAAGTAATTAAAATTCCGATTGTTCTGATGGATGAAAGATTGACCTCTAAAATTGCAGAAAGATTCAGGAGTAAAAAAAGAGTTCCCTTAGATGATGTTGCAGCTTCTATTTTGCTTTCAGACTATCTGAGGAGGAGATATTCTTAAAGATTTAGTTTTGCTTACAGCTTTGTCTTTGTTTTTTATCTTTTATTTTGATGTATTTGAGAAAGAGGGAGAAGAAGAAATAAAAATAAGGATTGAAAAAAACCTTTCCGCAAAGAAAATAGCAAAATATCTTAAGCAAAAAGGAGTGATAAAAAGAGAACTACTATTCCTTGTTTTTGCAAAAATAACAGGAAAAGAAGATGAAATAAAGGCAGGAGTTTATAGGCTGAAAAAAAATACAGCAGAGTTTAGGGTTTTATCTTGGGTTTCAAAGGGACGTTTTGAGGGAATAAGGGTGACAATACCAGAGGGATTAACAAGAGCTGAAATTGCTCATATTCTTTTTCAAAAAAACATTACAGATAGCATTGAATTTATTAGGAAAACAGAGGATAGAAAGTTACTTAGGAAATACAGAATCCCTTTCTCCTCCTTCGAAGGTTTTTTATTTCCCGATACCTACATATTTTTTGAAGACACTCCAGCAGAAAGAGTTATTTCAAAAATGGTTGAGAGATTTTTTGAAGTTTATGAGGAGATAGGAGGGAAGATGGAGAATTTAGATACTGTAGTTATTCTTGCATCTATTGTAGAGAAAGAAGCATTCTTTGAAAGTGAGAAGCCAATAATTGCCTCTGTTTACTGGAATAGGCTTAAAAAACATATGCGTCTTGAAGCAGACGTTACCGTTCAATATGCTCTTGGAAAGCATAAGAAAAGACTTACATATGCTGATTTGAGGATAAACTCTCCTTATAATACATATCTTCATCCAGGACTTCCTCCTGGACCAATATGCTCTCCTGGAGAAAAATCTCTTGAAAGCGTGATAAATCCAGCAAGAACAGATTATCTGTATTTTGTTGCAAAGGGTGATGGAAGTCATATTTTTTCAAAAACCTTAGCAGAACATGAAAGGAATAGAAAAAAATTAAGAAAAAAAAGGAGAAGATATGGAATATAAAATTCTTGTAATAAATCCTGGAGGGGGATCAACAAAAATAGCCTATTATGAAGATGAAAATGAGATAAGAAAGGAAACCATAAGGCATTCCCCAGAGGAACTTTCAAAGTTCCCCAATACTCTTTCTCAGCTCCCATACAGGAAAAGGATGATAGAGGTAAAACTTGCTGAATGGGGGATAGAAATATCTTCCCTCTCTGCTGTGGTTGGAAGAGGTGCTCCTTTAAAACCCCTTGAAAGCGGAACATACATTGTTAATGATAAGATGGTTCAGGATATAAAAGAGGGAAGAGTTCAAGCAGATCACCCTTCAAATTTAGGGGCTTTACTTGCAAAGGAGTTTGCTGATCCATATGGCATTCCTGCATTTATTGTAGACCCTGTTTCTGTTGATGAGTTTATTCCTGAGTCAAGAATTTCAGGGTTACCTGAGATAGAAAGGAAGAGTCTTTCGCATGCGTTAAATATAAAGATGGTTGCAAGAAAGGCAGCAGAAGAAATGGGCAAAAAATATGAAGAACTCAATATGGTAGTTGTTCACCTTGGGACTGGAATATCAGTGGGAGCACACAGGAAAGGTAAACAAATAGATGTAAACAATGCAAATGATGGAGGTCCTTTTTCTCCCCAAAGAACAGGTTCCCTTCCTGTTACTCAGCTTGTAAAGTTATGCTATTCGGGTAGATACACTGAAAAGCAGATGATAGAAAAGCTTACAAAGAAAGGAGGACTTTTAGCGTATCTTGGAACAGATGATATTTCCGAAGTTGAGAAAAGAATAGACAGTGGAGATGAGTATGCAAAGCTTATTTATTCGGCAATGATAATACAGATTGCAAAGGAGATAGGCGCAATGTCTGCGGTTCTTGAGGGTGATGTTGATTGTATTGTAATTACAGGTGGTATGGCTCATTCTGAAAGGGTAGTTAATGAGATAAAAAAGAAAATAAAATTTATAACAAAAAAAATCTTTGTATACCCAGGGGAAAACGAACTTGAAGCACTTGCCCTTGGGGCTTTGAGAGTTCTAAGAAAAGAAGAGGAGGCAAAGAATTATGAGTGAAAATAAAAAAGCATTTCTTTCAGGTGATGAGGCAGTAGCAAGGGGAGCTTATGAAGCAGGAGTTAAAGTTGCTGCTGCCTATCCTGGAACACCAAGTACAGAGATTCTTGAAGCGATATCACAGTATAAAGATGTGATATACTGTGAATGGTCTACAAATGAGAAGGTAGCTCTTGAGGTGTGTATTGGAGCTTCAATGGCAGGCGCAAGAGCTTTGTATGCTTCAAAGCATGTGGGAGTTAATGTTGCAGCAGATCCCATGTTTTCTGCCGCCTATATAGGAGCCAGAGGTGGGCTTGTAATTGTTACAGCAGATGATCCAGGTCTCCATTCATCTCAGAATGAACAGGATAACAGATTTTATGGGCTTTGTGCAAAAATACCTGTGCTTTCTCCTTCAGATTCTCAAGAGTGCAAAGATTTTACAAAACTTGCCTTTGAAATATCAGAACAGTTTGATATTCCAGTTATTGTAAGATTGACAACCAGAACTGCCCATGCAAAGGGAATAGTTACCCTTGAAGAAAGAAAGGAAGTAAGGACAAAAGGTTATAAAAAAGATATAAAGAAAAACTTGATACTTCCTGCTTTTGCTAAACTAAGGCATTACTCTCTTGAAGAAAGGCTTGAAAGATTGAGGAAATTCAGTAATGAAATCTCTATAAACAGAATAGAAGAAGGTGAAGAAGATTTTGGAATAATTGCAGATGGGGTGGCATATTACTATGCCAAAGAGGTATTCCCTTCTGCATGGTTTTTGAAACTTGGAATGGTGTATCCTCTTCCGGATGAGCTTGTTAAGGAGTTCGCAAAGAAAGTGAAAAAAATATATGTGGTTGAAGAGGTTGACCCATTTATAGAGCTACAGGTTAAAGCACTTGGGATAGAAGTGATTGGTAAAGAGGTTATCCCAAGGGTTGATGAGCTTTCTCCTGAAAAGGTGTATTTCGCCATTAAAGGTGAGGAACCAGAGAATGTTGAAATACCTGATATTCCAAAAAGACCTCCTGCTCTATGTCCAGGATGTGGGCACAGAACGGTTTTTCACATTCTTTCAAAGATGAAGGTGGTGATTACTGGAGATATTGGGTGTTACACTCTCGGAGCATTACCTCCACTTTCTGCTATGGATACATGTGTTGATATGGGAGCAGCAATTACAGTTGGCCACGGTATTGAAAAGGTAATAAAGGATGTAGATGGTGAAAGGAAAGTAGTGGCAGTAATAGGAGATTCAACTTTTTTCCATTCGGGAATAACAGGGCTTATTGATGTTGTGTACAACAAAGGAACATCTACCGTCATTATTCTTGATAACCGAATAACCGCAATGACAGGACATCAGGATCATCCAGGTACAGGTAAAACTTTGATGGGCGAGAAGACAAAAGAGATAAAACTTGAAGATATATGTAAAGCCTGCGGGGTTGAGCATGTTTTTGTCGTTGATCCTTATGACTATAATGCGACAAAGAAGGCAATTCAAGAAGCAGTGGCACTTGATGAACCTTCATGCGTTATTGTGAGAAGGCCATGTACTCTTTATGCAAGGCTCTTTTATCCTCCCTATGAGGTTGATAAAGATAAATGTATTGGTTGTAAAATATGTGTAACTCTTGGCTGTCCTGCAATATCTTTTGATTCAAAAGAAAAGAAGGCAGAGATAAATAAAATTCTATGCTCCGGATGTTCAATATGTGCTCAGCTCTGTCCTACAGATGCAATTTATCAGACAAAAGGAGGAAAAGATGCATAAAAATACAAGTATTTTAATTGTAGGTGTAGGAGGGCAAGGTATTTTAAGACTCTCCGATATTCTGTGTGAGGTAGCAATGGGGAAAGGTTATGATGTTAAGAAGAGCGAAGTTCATGGTATGGCACAACGTGGGGGAAGTGTAAGTTCTCATGTGAGATTTGGAGAAAGAGTATACTCTCCTTTAATCCCAAAAGGAAAGGCGAACTTTTTGGTTGCTTTGGAACAACTTGAAGCTTTGAGATTTATTGAGTATCTTGACAGAGAAAATGGCTATCTTTTCTATGATCCCCTTGCAATTCCCCCTCCAGAGGTGTATACTGGGGAAAGAGACTATCCTTTAGTTGAAAAAAAGTTATTTGAGTTTGCCAAAAATGTGGTGAAAGTTCCATGTTTTGAAAAGGCCCTTGAACTTGGGAATGTAAGGGTTCAGAATGTTGTGATGCTTGGGGTGCTTTCAAAATACTTGAAGATTGAAGATGAATACTATATACACGCAATAAAAAAGGTATTTAAGGAGAAGTTTTGGGAGCTTAACATAAAGGCGTTTGAGGAGGGAAAGAAACTTGCGGATAGATGAAAAGAAGATGGGTATGTAAAGAGATAGATAAAAAGGAAATAGAGGATATTCAGAAAGAGTTAGGAATTCCTTATCTTCCTGCTTTAATTTTGTATTCAAGAGGTTTAAAGGATAAAGAAAAGATAGATATCTTTCTGCAAAAAAACTACTCCGTTCTGCTTGAACATCTACATTCTCCTTGGAAATTTTCAGATATGAAAAAAGCTGTGGCAAGACTTATTATTGCACGAGAAAAAAGAGAAAAAATACTTATTTACGGAGACTATGATGTAGATGGAATAACTGGAACTGCTTTACTTGTAAAGGTTTTAAGAAAACTTGGATTTTATGTTGATTTCTATATTCCCCATAGATTAAAGGAAGGTTATGGATTGTCAATAGATGGAGTAAAGTTTGCAAAAGAAAACGGGTTTTCTCTTATCGTTACAAATGATTGTGGAATTACAGCAGTAAAGGAGGTGGAGTTTGCTAATGAGAATAAAATAGATGTAATAATTCTTGATCACCATGAACCAAAAGATACTTTACCTCCTGCATATGCAATTCTCAATCCAAAACTCGATAAAAACTATCCTTTTAGGGAACTTGCAGGAGTAGGTGTTGCTTTAAAACTTTTATATGCCTTGATCGAAACAACAGGTTATAATCCAAAGAGTGTTTATAATCATCTTGATATGGTTGCCCTTGGAACTATTGCAGATGTTGTTCCTCTTATTGATGAAAACAGAATAATTGCAAAGGTTGGTCTTGCTCTTTTAAGGAAGGGGAGAAATGAAAATTTGAGAATTCTTTCTATGGTGGCAGGGATAAAGCCAAGCAACATAACTCCTTATCATATTTCTTTTATTTTAGGACCAAGATTGAATGCCTCCGGAAGAATTTCAGATGCTGTCAAAGGAGTTGAACTATTAATAAGCAAATCAAAAGATGAAATAATAAGACTTGCCCAAGAACTTGAAAAACTCAACCGAAGAAGAAAAAATATTGAGGATGAGGTTTTAAGAGATGCAAGAATAAAGGTGGAAAGAAAGTTGAAAGAATCTGCAAGATATGTAATAGTACTTGGGAATGAAGGATGGCATGAAGGGGTTATTGGGATTGTTGCATCAAAAATTTCTGAAGAGTTTTACAGACCCGCAATTATACTTTCATTTAAGGAGGATGTAGCAAAAGGGTCTGCAAGAAGCATTCCAGATTTTTCAATATACGAAGCACTTAAATTCTGTGAGGAAGTTCTTCTATCTTTTGGAGGTCATGAAGGTGCAGCAGGAGTTTTACTTGAAAGAAATCTTGTAGATGAATTGGAAAGATTGCTTAACATCTATGCGTCAAAACTTCCCAAAGAAATTTTTGTGCCAAAACTCAGGATAGATGCTTATGTTTCTTTAAAAGATGTAACAAAGGAAGCTTTTGACATTTTAAAAGATTTTTCTCCTTTTGGAGTTGGAAATCCAGAGCCGGTTTTTGCAATAAGGGGAGCAGAGGTGGTAGGCTATCCTAGGGTTATTAAAGAAAGACATCTAAAATTTACTGTAAGACAAGGAGACCACCATGTTCCTGCAATTCTTCCTGAGGGAGCAGAGCTTATAACAGAGATTGAAACAGGGAAAAAAGACCACCTTGACATAGCCTTTAAAGTAACCGAAGATAATTTTTGGGGGAAAAACACCCTTATCCTGCAGGTTGAAGACATACGTTTAAGATAAGCTATAAAAATATAGAAATAAGATTTTACGGTAAAAAAGATGATGTTAAGTTATGTAAAGATGTGTGTGAAAAAGTTGCAGAGATGAATCAGAAACATACCGCAATGGTTATAGATGTAAAGAGTGAAGGTATATATGAGGCAGATGGTTTAATAACAGATGAAAAGAATCTTGCTCTATGTGTAAGAGTTGCAGATTGCTATCCTGTTTTCCTTTTTTCCGAGGATGAGAAAATAAAAGGAGTCTTGCATGCTGGGTGGAGAGGGGTATACAGAGGAATTATTGAGAATGGAGTGAAACTTTTTAAAAAATTTACACAAAAAAGGATTTTTTATGCTGTAGGTCCTGGGATATGTGGTAAATGTTATGAAGTGGGGAAAGAATTCCTTGATTATTTTAAAGATTATCCATATGTTTTTGAAAAAAAGAAAAACAAGTTATTTTTGCACCTTTTAAAGTTGATAGAGGAGAAGATGAAAAGGCTTGGGGTTGTTAGGTACAAGGTTTTAAAACTGTGTACTTTTGAAAATAAAGATTTTTATTCTTCCAGAAGAGGCGATAGAGAAAAAAGAAATATCTGCGTGATACTTCACAAGAAGAGTGAGTAAAGGTAAAGAATGACGTTCAAATAATAAAGGTTATCAGTGATACATAAGGAAAATGGTGGTTCTGCAAATGTACTGTGATGTTCTGTGCTTCCTTGACAGTAACCAATAATAAGGTATAATTTTTTAACAAAAGTATTTAAATAGATGATGGAGGTAAAGAATGCAGAGAAAACAACGTACATGTATAATTCCTGTTTTTCAAAGAATAGCAATTTTTATTGATGGATGGAACTTTAAATATGCCACATACGATGCTTTTGGAATTCAAGTTGATTATAAAAAATTACTTGATTTTTTCTCAAAAGATGCTATTCTTATTCGTGCTTATTATTATACAGGTGAATGGGACGATACATCCATAGAGCATTATCTGAAGCTTACATCTCCTTCTGATCCTGAAGCCAAGAGGGCAGAACTTCTGCACCACAGAGAGGAACAGCAGAAGTTCTGGAGATTTTTAAGTAGAAATGGATACAGAGTGGTTAAGAAACCAATAAAAATAGTTAAAAATGTACAGGGTGATGTACAACTCAAGGCAGATCTTGACCTTGAGATTGCAATTGATATGTTAAGTCTTGCTGATAAATGTGATAAAGAGATTCTCGTCTCAGGGGATGGGGATTTTACTCCTCTGGTATATGCAGTAGGAGAAAAAGGAGTTAGAGTTGCAGTAGTGAGTACTCAACATCCGGATGCGTACAAAAAGGCAAATTATAGGGCTTCGGATGATTTACTTGATGCTGCGGATGAATTTATCCCTATTGAAAATATAAAAGATTTTATAAAAAGAGAAGATAAAAAAGAAATAATTTGAAAAATTATAACAAAAAGGAGGTATTATGATCATTTTTTGTGGCGTAATTGTTTTTATCTATCCACTGGCAAGTAACATAAGTCTTAGAGATTACAAAGTGCCTGTGAGTAGTGCGCGAAGTTCATTTGTTTCGGGAATGCTTTATCTACAGGATAGAGAGGATAGTATTCCCATTGGTGGTGTGGGGACCTTTGCCTTTGATTTTAATAAATTTTATTCTTCTTTGCCTTTTGCCTATGATATTACATTTCATTTGAGAACAGATGCTCAGTATCCTGAGCGTTTTGAAATAAATGATACAACAATGAGAGAGGATACCTTTAGCACCCATAGTGTATACACAGTGCAGTTAAGTGGGCAGATGAACAAATATCTCTTTAAAGGGAAGGATTTTTTTGGATTTACAAAACTGGATTATACTCAACAAACAGTGTATTACCAACCGGATATTGAAATCATAGGAGGTTTTGGAATAGGAAGATTTATAAATGCTACCCCTCTTGCAAGAGCAATAAGAATAGAAGAAGAGTTGAAAAAAGAGGGGGTGCTGGTTGGGGATATACCTTATGGGGTGCTATTAAAATTTGCAAAGCATCTTGCTCCTGAAGTTCAGAAGAAATACCAAGAGGAGTTTTATTACTGGGAAAGGGAATATTATGCAACACTTGAGGAGATCCTGAAATCATCGGGTGTATTGAAAAACCAGGAACTGGGAAGTACTGGTACCTTAGTTATAAATGATATAATGAATGAGTTTATAGCAGAAAGATATTACGGAACTGAGTTTGCCTTAGGGATAGGATACGAAATTTCAAATCCTGCTCAGTATGATACCATTCATGACGTGTTTATTGAGTTTGCAGAAAAATTCGCTACACCACTTGATATAAAATCTCAGTTTATTCAGTCCTTTTCCCTTCAGTTTCCATTTACAGGAGGCAAACTTGGCAATGAACTTTCTTCAAGTTTTATGATTAAATTTTCTTATGAAGTGAGTAATAAAATAGATTTCGTAGGTGCTTACTATCTGAATGCCACTATACAGAGGGAAGGAGGAAGAATTTACCATGAGCATGAAGGAGATATCACATTCATCTATACCATAATTAACAGACTTGACCTTACCAATACAATCTCTGTGAGAAGGCCTTCTGGTATAGAGAGGTTCGATTGGGAGTTCAGGACCGAGTTAAAATACCGCATATTATAAGACATTTAGATTATTATCTTGACTTTTTAAAAAAATTATGGAAGGAATATAGAGAACAGTTAATCGTTACTTTAACCATATGTGTGGTAATTCTTTTTACAAAGTATCACCCGATATACAGAGTTTTCCCACCCGATGTACCACGAATATTGATAAGAATGGTATATCAACCTTTACTTTTTTTGATAGGTCCTATTTTTACATTTATACTTATAGGAAAAGGATTTAGAGAGTTTGGGTTTATACCTAAGAAAATAAAATTCTGGTGGAGGGATTTTCTGCTGTTCTACTTTGTAATGCTGGTCCTTGTAATTTTAGTATGCAGAACCAGAACTTTTCAATATACCTATCCGCTTTTTAAACATGCTGAAAAAAGTTTTAAGCCTTTTATTATGTGGGAGATGGTGCATCTTTTTTACATGTTTGGCTGGGAATTTCTCTGGAGAGGTTATTTATTATTTTCCATTAGGAGAAAGGCAGGAGATGTAATTGCTGTTCTTATTCAGACGATTCCTTTTGCCCTGCTTCATGTAGGAAAGCCAGAATTGGAAGCATATGGCTCCATAATTGCAGGAATATTCCTCGGAGTTCTTGCAATAAAAAGCAATAGTTTTATTCCAGGGGCAATTCTTCATTTTTTAGTGGCTTTAACAATGGATGTGCTGGCTGTGATGTTTTAAATGAGACTTAATAGATATCTGGCTATTTGTGGATTGGGAGCAAGGAGGAAGGTTGAGCAGTTTATAAAGGAAGGTAGAGTAAAGGTAAATGGAGTAGTTATAAGAGAACCATGGTACAGAGTAGGAGAAGATGAGAAAGTAGAGGTGGATGGAAAGGTGGTAACGCCCAAGGCTCCGGTTTATGTAATTTTAAATAAGCCTTCGGGCATTATTACTACAAAAAGTGATGAAAGAAATAGAAAAACGGTAATTTCTCTTTTACCTAAGAGATTCAAGTATCTTTTTCCAGTAGGTAGACTGGATAAGGACGTTACAGGTCTTGTCTTTTTAACAAATGATGGGGAAATTGCCCATAGATTAATGCATCCTCGGTTTGAAGTAGAAAAAGAATATATTGTAACTTTAAAAAGAAGAATTAATGACTATGCAGTGGAAAAAGCTATAAAAGGTATAAAGATCAATGGAGATTTTTACAAAATAAAGAAACTGAAGATTATGAAAAGGACAAAGAAGCGGTCTATAGTGGATATTGTACTTACAGAAGGGAAAAAGAGGGAAATAAAGATTATTTTTAGAAATCTGGGTTATCCAGTCCTTTCTATAAAAAGAGTAAGAATAGGTTGTATTGCGATAGGAAGGATAAAGGAAGGGGAGTGGAGATATTTAACTTCCAAAGAGATAAAAAGATTAAAACAACTTGTTTATGGATATAAAAAAGGTAATTGAAAAAGCACGTATAGTTCAAAAAATATGGAGCGAGAAGCCAATAAAAGAAAGAACCTCATTCCTAAGAAGAATGCGAAAAGTAATGGAAAAGTGCTGTTCAGAAATAATCACAGCTATACAGAAGGATACAGGTAAAGAAAAAACAGAGATTATTATTACAGAAATAATGTCTACCGATATGTTTATAGGGTGGAATATAAATAAAGCCGATAAAATACTTAGACCCAAAAAAGTGAAAACTCCATTTTGGTGTTTCTGGAAAAAATCATACATTTACTTTGAACCTATTGGAGTGATTGGGGTTATATCTCCATGGAACTTTCCATTTCATGCTTCCATCGTACCTTCTCTTGCTCCTCTTATTTGTGGAAACACAGTGATATTAAAGCCTTCAGAGTATACCCCAGAAACCACAAAAGTAATTAAAAAGATAATTGAAGAGGTAGGATTTCCTGAAGGGGTATTTAATGTAGTTGAAGGTGCTGAGAAGGAAGGAATAGAGATAGTAAGTAATGTGGATGGAGTAATGTTTACTGGAAGTACGGAAACAGGAAAGAAAGTAGCAGAAATTGCAGGAAAAAGGTTAATCCCATGTGTTCTTGAACTTGGGGGCAAGGATGCAATGTTGGTGTTGGAAGATGCTTTTCTTGAAAGAGCAGTAAATGCAGCAGTGTGGGGTGGGTTTTTAAATTCAGGCCAACTCTGTATATCCATTGAGATGGTGCTTTTACATGAAAAAATATACCAAAAATTCATGAGTATGTTATTAGAAAAGATTAAAAACATGGATGTAAAAATTAGAATCTTTGATAAGCAAAAAGATACTGTGTATTTTCATATCAGAGATGCATTAAGAAGGAAGGCTTCATTCCTTAAACCCTTAAAAGGGGACTTCCCTGCTATTATAGAAAATATCAACAAAAATATGATGATATTTAAAGAAGAAACTTTTGGTCCTGTTATTGCAGTAAGGAAGATAAAGACTGTAGAGGAAGGAATAGAATTTATAAACAGTTCAAGATATGGGCTTACTGCATCAATATGGACAAGGGATATAAAGAAGGCAGAAAATATTGCAAAAAAAGTAAAGGTAGGAAATGTAATGATAAATGATGTGATTACCATAATAAACAATCCATACCTTCCTTTTGGAGGGGTTAAAGAAAGCGGTATTGGAAGATATCATGCGGAGAATGGTTTTTACAGTTTCTGTAATGTAAAATCGGTGATGGTGGATAAAGGATTCATGAAACGAGATTTCTATTGGTATCCTTATACAAGGAAGTTCAAATTATTTCTTGATTTATATTCTGGATTTGTAGATAAAAATATTTTTAAAATGATAAAAAGCGTGTTGAAACTTCTGGTTAATAAATCATCTTAATGAGGTAATGCCTCCCACAATTTTGTAGAATAAACCTTTGATATGTACCTAATTGCTCCAAGATTTGTTCCACGTTTAGCAGCAATAAGTAGAAAAACCGATCCATCACCAATTAGTTTGGTAAGAAAGTGTCCTTGTTCTGTAGATAATAAATTGTCCACCATTTTCCCAAGTCTTGCATCTTCCACAGTAGCTATAATTCTTTTCATTACTGTGCTTAAATTGGCTGCTGCAAGTTCTGAATCCATATTCTCAGGATTTGGTGTATACTCAGATATTATAAGTCCATCTGAACTTACCAGTGAGACCGTTAAAATTCCATCAACCTGTTTCCCCATTTCTTCAAGAATATTTTTTATTTCCATCATTTGCCCTCCTTATTTTTAAATTGAGAAAGCAACTTAAAGGCCTTTTGGGCATATAAGTTAAGTGGATCTATTTCAATACATTTTTTGAGGTATTCAAGAGCTTTCTTGGGATCCTTTTTAAAAAACTCTACTCCTTTTTTATACAGGAGTTCACATAATACAGAGTTTATAAGTCCATCGCTTTTTTTTAAGTTATGTGCCTTTTGCAGATCTGCAATTGCTTCGTCAATTTTGCCAAGTTTTTTATACAGAATTCCTCTATTGAGATAAAATTTGTAGTTATTGGGAGAAAGTTGTATAGCTTTTGTGTAATCGCTCAGGGCATCCTTGTATTTTTCAATTTTTTCATATGCCTTACCACGGTTGCTGTAAAATAAAGGATTTTCGGGATCAAATTTTATTGCATTGGTATAATCATCTATTGCTCTATCGTATTTCTTAATCTCAGAAAATAGCCTTCCTCTGTTGTTATAAGCAAGAGCATAAGTGGAATCCAAAGATAAGGCTTTGGTGTAATAAAATAAGGCTTTTTGCTTTTCTTGATTATATTCGTAACCCATTGCAAGGTTATGGGTTATTAAAGGATTAAGGGAGTCTATTTCATAAGCTTTCTTGAAGTAAATTAATGCACTATCATATTGTTCGGTCTTAAAATACACAATTCCAAGGTTATTGTAATACTCGGCATTTTCAGGAGAAAGTTCTATTGCGGTTTTAAAATCCAGTATTGCTGCAGCATAATTTTTAAGATTTAGATAGGCAGTTCCTCGGTTATAGTAATATATTGCCTTTTCAGGGGAAATAGCTATTGCTTTATTAAAATAATCTACCGCAGTGTTATAATCCCTTAAAGAGAAATAACATAGTCCTAACCCATTATATGCTTCTGCGTTGTAAGGATTTTCTTTTAATACTTTATTAAATTCTTTTATCGCCTTTTCATAATTACCTGTAGTATAGTAGTTTTTTGCTTTTGAAAGGTAATACGATGCACATCCTAATAAAAGCAAGAAAATGGTGAAAAATTTTCTGTTATTCATTATATTTAATTATCCTCTTAAAAAGTAAACTGTCAAGTTTATTGATTTGATTCTGTTGGATGTATAATTAAAAATCATGGAGCTTTATGGAGGTAGCCCATTTTTAAAAAAGTATTAAAAGATTATTTTCTTTTAGGTTCCATTTTAACATTTATTTTATTATCTTTTTTGTTCCCCTGTAAAATAAGAAAATATCCTGAATTTGTTGATTGGACAACAATGGTTATTTTAACTTCGCTCATTATAATTACTACAGGTTTAAAGGAAAGTGGATTCTTCCAGCATATTTCCGAGAATTTGGTTTTTGGATTTAAAAACGAAAGAAAGCTCGCTTTGGTGATGATAATAATTTCTGTGTTTTTTTCTATGTTTTTGACAAACGATATTACACTTTTTATTTTGATTCCCATTACCCTTGAAATGCAAAAAAGACTCAAAAATGATTTAAGAAAGTTAATAATTTTTGAAAACTATCGCAGTAAATGTTGGCTCTCTTTTAACTCCTGGAGGGAATCCACAAAATGTATTTATATGGCACAGATGGGATGTTCCTTTTGTTAAATTCATATGGAGAATGCTTCCAGCAGAATTGGTTTGTTTTGGGTACTCTTTATAATTGCTTTATTTGAATTCAAAGATAATGCTTTATATTTACATGTTAAATTTTATAATCACAAAGTTAACAAACTATACCTCTTAAATTTTTTCTGCATTCAGTAAAAGAAAATCTACTTGAATTTTATATAACAGGCATTGTGCTTTCACAACTTATAAGTAATATCTCTTTTAAATTGACTTTTTGAAATATTCTAAGATAATTTAAATAATGAAAAAAATAGTTTTTTCTGGATTTGTGGCGTTTATTTTCTGTTGTGGATATTCCACTCGGGCTTTACTGCCTCCTTATTTAAAATCCATCTATATTTCTCAGCCTGTAAATAATACTACAAAACCTATGTTGGAGGAAGTACTCAAACGAAATCTTGAGATGAGTTTTATTAAAGATGGAAATCTAAAGGTAGTGGGATCTATTGATGAAGCTTCTCTCATATGTGAGACCACAATAAAAAATTATTCAAAGTCTCCTGTGGAGTATACTGTAGATCAATTTGTACGACACTGGAGAATTACCATTACAGTACATGTGAAATGTACTGACCAAATAAAAAACAGAATTTTTTGGGAAGGAGATGTTTCTTTTTGGGAAGATATTCAACGAATAGAGGATGAGGAAAAAGCTATAGATACTCTTTTTAAAAGGATTTCACAGGAGATTGTAGTAAAAACAGTTACCAATTGGTAGATTGATAGTTTCGGTTGAGAAGATTGTATACGGAGGCTATGCTCTTGCAAGACACAAGGGGAAAGTAATTTTCATAAAGAACGTACTTCCAGAGGAAAAGGTAAAAATAAAAATAGTCAAAGAAAAAAAGGACCATGCTTTTGCCGAGGTGGTGGATATAATAGAATCCTCCGTACATAGACAAGATCCAGAATGTCAACATTTTGGATTGTGTGGTGGATGTGATTTTCAGTATGTATCGTATGAATATGAGATGTTTTTAAAAAAAGAGATGCTTGAGGAACTTTTAAAAAGGGAAAAGATAGATGTTGAGATTAAGGAAGTTGTGGTTTCAAAATCTCATAAAGGATATAGAAATAAAAGTGAACTTCCTGTAAAGGGAGGTAAAAGAGTAAGAATAGGTTTTTTTGAAAGTAAAAGTCATAGAGTTGTAAATATTAAAGAGTGTACAGTGCATCCAAGATTTTTTAACGAGATTATAGAGGTGTTGAGAGGGAAAATAGAAAGGACAAAGGTATCCATATACGATGAGAATACAGGAAGAGGAGATTTAAGGTACATCATACTGCGAACAAACCCTGCAAAAGATGTACTTATTGGATTTGTTTCTAAGTCCGGTAGTCTTTCCCATGAGGCCTGGAAAGGAGTAGAAAAGAGATTTAAAAATATCAAAGGAATTCTGGTAAATTACAATCCATTTTCTGGTTCAAAAATAACCGGCGATAGGATAAAAAATGTTTATGGTAGAGATTTCTTGAAATACCGGATCAATGGGAAGACATTTATAGTAAGTTTTCTTTCGTTCTTTCAGACAAATTCCTATCAATTGGAGAATATGGTGGGGCTAATAAAAGATCTTCTATCCCCTGAAAAAAACGATAGAATAGGTGATTTATATTCAGGGGTTGGATTGTTTGGAATATCCTTGGCAGAGGATGTGAAGCATGTGGTTTTGATAGAGCAAGCATCAAGCTCAGTAGAGGATGCAAGAAAAAATATTGAAATTAATCAGTTGGTAAATATAGAGGTAGTAAAAGGAGATGCATCCTGGATAAGAGAGTTTGAAGGTATAAATAAACTGATAGTGGACCCCCCAAGGAAAGGGATGTCTGATGAGGTGATAAAAGCAATACTGCATTTAAGCCCTGAGAGGATAGCTTATGTATCGTGTAATCCAGCCACTTTTGCAAGAGATATTAAAAAACTGGAAGAAAAATACAGGCTTCAATATGTTGTTCTTATAGATATGTTTCCCAGAACATACCATATGGAGGTTGTTGGTTTACTTTTAAAAAATGATTAAGATAAAAAATTCAAAGATATGGGGTGAAAAAGGCTATGAACATACAAGTATTATTATTGAACACGAAAGGATAATATCTGTAGATGTAGATATAAAAGAAGCAGATTTTGAAAATGTATACGTACTGCCCGGTTTTATAGATTCACATATTCATCTTGTGGAATACGGAGAGACTTTTGTATTCCCATCTCTTGACGAGGTAGAATCAAAAGAGCATGCGATGGAACTTCTTTTTGAGGGCCTTGGGATCGCAAGATATACAGGCTTTTTATACGCCTTTGGAATAGATCCAGAGAAAGCAAAGATAACTTCTGAAGATTTGGATAAAGTATCAAAAAAGGTTCCTGTAATTGTTCGAAGGATAGATGGACATTCTGCATATCTCAACCATAAGGCAATGGAATTTTTAAAAGTAGTGCCTCAGCCTGTATATAAAGGAGAGGAAAACAAGTATATAGTAGAGAAAGTAGAAAGAGCTGTACCTTGGGAAGTAAAAGAAGAAGGGATACTTAAAGCACAGAATAAATTGTTAAAATACGGTATAACCCATGTGGTTTCAATGACCCAAGAATATGATTGCGAAGGTCTTTTGAAATTAAAGGATAAACTCATAATTGACGTGACGGTGTTTTGTCAAACTGAAGATGTGAAGATGGTAAAACGGCTTGGACTACCAAGAATAGGAGGATGTTTACTCATAGACGGATCTTTTGGTTCCCATACTGCAGCAATTTCATTTCCCTATAACGATAAAAAACAAACAAAAGGAGTGCTCTACTACACTGAGGAAGAGTTAAAGAGACTCGTTAAAAAATTCGCTCAAAACAATTTACAGATGACATTCCATGCTATAGGAGATAAAGCAATCTCTATGTTACTATGTGCCTATGAAGAGGTAATAGAGAGAGAAAATACACAGAGGCATAGAATAGAGCATGCTGAGCTCTTGAACAATCATATGATAGAAAAAATCAAAGAACTTGATATAATTATATCAGCTCAGCCAGGATTTGAGTATTATTGGGGAGGTAAAGGTAATCTCTACGAAAAAAGATTAGGGATGAGGTATATTTTAACAAATCCTTTCAAGGAGATTTTGGAAAAAAATATCAAATTGTGCTTTGGGTCGGATGCTCCTATTACTGATCCAGCTCCTTTCTATGTATTTCAAGGAAGTATACGTCATCCAAATTCAATTCACAGGATAAGATTTGAACAAGCAATAAGATGCTACACAATTAACGGAGCATATGCAGTGTTTGAAGAAAAGAATAAAGGAAGTATAGAAAAAGGAAAAATTGCAGATATAATTCTCTTTGATAAGGATCCATCCAAGAATTACAACCTTAACCCCTGTGCAGTGATCAAAGAAGGTAGAATAGTTGCTCAATATTGTGATTAGATATTTCCATAAATCAAATTTTGGAATATGATTTTCTACAAATTTTAAAGAGGTATAGAATTGACAAAACTTGAAAATTGGGTAATATTTTTAGATGGAGTTGTTTAAAAAGTGTGAAGATTTTTATCCTGTTGTGGAGAGGGCTTACAGGGAGAATTATTATCCTTATTTTATTCCAATAGATTCCCAGCCGGACCACAATGTTGTGATTTCTGGTAAGAGGATGATAATGCTTGGTTCAAATAACTATCTTGGCCTTACTTCTGATCCCAGAGTAAAAAAAGCAGCGATAGAGGCTGTAGAGAAGTACGGTACAGGTTGTACAGGCTCCAGATTTCTGAATGGTACGCTTGATATCCATGTGAAGTTGGAAAGGGAGCTTGCTGAGTTTTTTGAAAAGGATGATTGTATTGTTTTTTCCACTGGATATCAGGCAAATCTTGGAGTAATTTCTGCTCTTGTTCAGAAAGGCGATTATGTAATTACTGACAAATTGGATCATGCCTCAATAATTGATGGATGTAGGTTATCTTTTGGAGAAATGGTGAGGTTTGTCCATAATGATATGGAGAGTCTTGAGAATGTATTGAAGAAGCTTCCTAAGGAAGCAGGAAAGTTGATAGTGGTAGATGGGATATTTTCAATGGATGGTGATATTGCAAAACTTCCTGAAATAGTTTCTCTTGCAAAAAAATATGGAGCAAGGGTGATGGTGGATGATGCCCATGCTGTTGGAGTTCTGGGTGAGAGAGGGGCAGGCACAGCAGAGTATTTCGGTATGCTTTCTCAGGTAGATTTAATAATGGGAACATTCAGTAAATCATTTGCATCTCTTGGGGGGTTTGTGGTGGGGGAGAAAAAGGTAATAACCTATATAAGGCATCATGCAAGATCCCTTATATTTTCTGCGAGTATGCCTCCTTCTGCAGTAGCAACTGCGAGAAAGGCACTTGAGATAATAAAAAATGAGCCTGAAAGGAGGAAAAAGTTGTGGAAAAATACAGAGAAGATGCTCAAGGGATTTAAAAGCATTGGTTTTGATACAGGAACTGCAGAAACACCGGTTATCCCTATAATAATAGGGGATGATATGCTTACCATAAGGTTTTGGAAAGAACTTTTTGAAAATGGAGTTTTTGTAAATCCAGTTCTTCCTCCTGCAGTACCGCCTAAGAAATCTCTTTTAAGAACCAGTTATATGGCAACCCATGAGGAGGAGGAACTGGATGAGGCACTTTCAATTTTTGAGAAAATTGGTAAAAAACTGGGGATAGTATGATAGAGATAGAAGAGGTTAAAGAAAAAGATATAACTAAGTTTATAAAGTTTGCGTGGAAGATTTATAAAAATGATAAAAATTGGGTACCTCCGTTGATTTCAGAGCAAAAAGAAATCTTATCTTTGAAGAAGAATCCGTTTTTTGAACATGCAGAGGGGATTTACTTTATGGCTTATAAAAATGGAGAACCTGTAGGTAGAATTGCAGGTTTTGTAGACAGAAATCATATTGAATTTCATCAAGAAAATGCAGGATTCTTTGGATTTTTTGAATGTATCAATGATTTTGAAGTTGCCCGCGTATTGTTTGATTCGGTGAAGAATTGGCTTAAGGGAAAGGGAATGGAAATAATGAGAGGTCCTATGAATCCTTCTACAAACGATGAGTGTGCTTTCTTACTTGAGGGATATGATTCTCCACCTGTTATAATGATGACCTATAATCCTCCGTATTATCATGATCTTGTAAAACGTTATGGGATGAGAAAGGCAAAGGATCTGTATGCATATTACCACTGGACACACAGACCGTTACCTGAGAAGTTAATGAGAATAGTGGAGAAGTTGAAGAATAAAAAGGAAATTCAGGTAAGGCCTATCACACCTGAAACACTGGAAGAAGATATAAAAAAGATCAAAATCATATATAACTCAGCTTGGGCAAAGAACTGGGGATTTGTTCCTATGACAGAGCATGAGTTTGATGTAATGGTGGAGAAATTGAAACAGATATATATTCCAGAACTTGCATTACTTGCAGAAATAGATGGAGAACCTGCAGGTGTTAGTGTTACCATTCCTGATTATAATCAGGTGCTTATACATTTGAATGGAAGATTAACTCCTTGGGCTATTATTAAGTTCTTTTATTATAAGAGAAAGGTAGATCAATTAAGACTTTTAATATTAGGGGTAAGGCCTGAATTTCAAAAAACAGGGGTGGATGCATTGTTATATTATCATACCTTTGAAAATGCAAAAAAGTTGGGTTACAAAGGAGGAGAAATTTCATGGATTCTTGAAGATAACTATATGATCATAAGACCTATTGAGATGTTTGGGGCAAAGTTATATAAGAAGTATAGAATATATGAGATTGATATCTAATCAACAAAAACAGGATTTTTGAATTAAAAACCATATATAAGATATTAAAAAAGAAAGTACGAGGTTCCCATCAATTAAAGTTTCAAATAAAACATCTCTATAGAATATAGAGAATTTTTCTTTTATTGTAAATACAAGAATGTAAAGAAAAAGATTAAAGGAAAGGAAGATAGAAAGGGAGGGAGTAAAATTTTTAAAATAAGCTAAAGTCATTATCCCTAAGGATAGAGATAAAACTACTACTCCAAGAATTTTTGTTTTAGTTTCTCCGATAAGTACAGGGATACTTTCAATTCCGGTTACTAAATCTCCTTGTAAGTCTCTTAAACTGTATATAAGAGATCTGCAAAAAGCCATTGTAAATGCAAATAAAAATACTACTAATGTATTTGGGGAGATACTTTTTCCAGTAGAAAACATGTTTAAAAAAACAAGCATCAATGCCCATGCAGTAGCAAGAAATATGTCTTTGGAGCCTGGAATATCTGCGAAACTTTTGTATTTAAAAGGAAGGAATTTGAATCTATACAATATTCCAAGAAGGGAAAGCAAAAGCACTGCTCCAAAGGTCTTCCAAGAAAGAAACCATGAGACTGCAAGGGAAGATGAGACACCAAGAATACCAAGGATGATGAGCAATTTTCTGTGTTTTCTATAAAAATCACTTCTTGCTGGGTAGTTTATATCAAGTGTCTTTGGATCTGTGAGATGATTTAAAAGATGCATTGCAAATATGTAGGAAGCTGCTATCCATTCAAAAGCAAGAGATGGCTCTATTCCTAAGAGTCTTGAGCATGCATAGCATAGAGAGGCAGCACTAAAAGCTACGTATAAGTGACTTCTTATAAAAAATCTCCATAACCATAGGATAAATTTTTTAATGCTTTTTCCCTGAACTTGGAGCTCTTCAAGTTTATAAACTACTCTTTGTATAAGCCAATCCGGAGTTGATGCTCCAGCAGTTACTCCAATTTTTTTAAATTTTTTTATATCTGTTGGGAGTTCTTTTTCTCTTTCAATGTGGAAGGCGATTTTCCCTTCTTCTCTTATTATTTCTGCAAGTCTTCTTGTATTTGCACTATTTTTCCCTCCTACCACAATTACTGCATCACATATTTTTGCAAGTTTTCTTGCTTCCTCCTGTCTTTCATCGGTTTCTTCACAGATTGTGTCATAAAGTTCAACATTTTTTCTACTTTTTACAAGTTTCTTTATTTTTTCAAATCTTCTACGATTTTGCGTAGTTTGAACTACTATACATAATTTTTTTTCTTTTTTCTTTTTTATAATTTTTTCAAATTCTTTTTCATTCTCCGCAATCTCTGCTCTATTTTTAGCATATCCCATCAATCCCTTTACTTCTGAATGAGTCTTATCCCCTATTATTATTACTTCTTTTCCTTCTTTGATACATTTTTTTACAATCATCTGAACTCTATACACTTTTGGACAGGTAGCATCAATTATTTTTACCTTTTTTCTTTGAAGTTTTTTTCTTTCTTCAGGAGAAATGCCATGAGCTCTTATTATTACTCTTGATAAAGGAGGGATTTCTTCTATATTTTTTATTGTTTTTACGCCCCTCTGTTTTAAGAATTCTACCATTTGGGGATTATGTATGAGGTCTCCATAAGAGACTATTTTTTCGTTCTTTATTAATTCTTTAAAAACAATCTGAATCGCTCTTCTTACACCGAAACAAAACCCTTTCTTTTTTGCTATTATTATCTGCAAATGTTTAGTTTTCCCTGGATTTTTTTCTGTCTTGCTCTATGGATAGAAGTTCCTCTTCGGTTACATAAGTGGGATAATTTCCAGAAAAACAAGCGGTGCAGAATGTTATATCTTTATCACCCCTAACTCCTTCCACCATTTTCTCAAAGTCTTGATAGATTAATGCGTCTGCCCCTATCTTTTCCTTTATTTCATTTTCAGAGTACTGCTTTGCTATGAATTCTTCTCTTGTTGCCATATCTATGCCGTATACGCATGGATATCTCAAAGGTGCAGAATAGACCCCGTAGTATACTTCCTTAGCTCCTGCATTTCTTACCATCTTGATTATTTCCTTGGATGTATTTCCTCTTACAATAGAATCATCTATAAGAAGGACTCTTTTATTTTTTATCTCTGTTATTACAGGATTTAATTTTTGTTTTACCGAAACCCTTCTTATTTTTTGATTCGGCATTATGAAGGTTCTTGCAATATAACGATTTCTTATCAATCCTTCAGAGAGTTCTACTCCAAGTTCCTTTGCAAGAGCTATAGCCGCAGGTCTTGCTGTGTCTGGTACAGCAATTACAACATCTGGTTTTATCTTCATTTTTTTACATTTTTCTGCAAGCAGTTTGCCGAGTCTCTTTCTCGCTTCAAGTACTCCTATTCCCTCAAGTATAGAATCCGGCCTTGCAAAATATACCCATTCAAATATACAGTGTGTTGGAGGAGTAGATACCAATCTTTCTGAAATTACTTCTAAATCTTCATTTACCCATACAACTTCACCTGGTTTTACATCTCTTACTGTTTCAAACCCCAAAAAATCAAAAACTACGGTTTCTGAGGCAAAGGCAATGGACGAGTTTTTTTTACCCATTACAAGAGGTCTTATCCCCAATGGGTCCCTCCACGCTACGAGTCCTTTTCCTGCTATGAGTGAAATCACAGAATATGCTCCTTTTACCCTTTTTATTACCTCCATTACTCCTTTTTTGATAGTGTCAAAACTGAACTCTCTATCTTCCATTCCTTCGGCAAATACATTTAGAATCACTTCTACGTCGCTTGTTGAATTGATATATCTTTGGTTTTTTTCAAAAAGTTCTTTCTTTAATGAATAAAAGTTAATCACATTTCCGTTGTGTACCATTGCAATTCCAAATGGGTGATTTATGTAGAAAGGTTGAGCATCTTCCGGAGATCCTCTTCCTATGGTAGGATATCTAACCTGTCCAATACCTATATTCCCCTTTAATCGTGAAAGATTTTTTTCGTTAAACACATTAAGAACTAAACCTATTCCCTTTTTCAAATGGAACATTTCATCATAAGTTACTATTCCTGCTGCATCTTGACCTCTGTGTTGTAGCATTAAAAGTCCTTGAAAGAGGTCGTATCCCACATTCTCGGTTTTTTCTTTATTAATTATTCCTAAAATTCCACACATTTAATCACCCATTTCAAAAAACTTGGTGTAAAGAGTTCTTAAATTTAAAGCATTTTTCTCCTCTTCAAGAGCTTTTTTAAACAACTGAAGTTTGTGAATAATATCTTCTTTAAAGATGTGTTCCTTATTATTTAATTCATTGATAGCAAAAGATACCCCTGAAATCCACTGTTTCTTTACCTCTTCATTCTTTAACAGTACTTCAAAAGTACTGTCACTTAACATCCAGTTTTTGTTTATCTTTTCTAATACATAAAAATGAGGTAAGAAAGGAGATGCTATACCATAACACCCAAGGTTATCATGTCTCCAAGTGAGAATAATGTATCTGTTTTTATATATTCCTGAGTATCCATCAACATTGAAATCCATGTATTCTCCATCCAAATATATTACAAGTCTTCCATAGGAATGGATTCCTGTTCCACTGCATACAGTTTTTACTATCACTATATTTTTAAGTCTCCCATTTACAAGAAGTTTATCTGTTAACATTTGAGGAAATAGATTTTCCATGATCTCTCCGTATCCATCAGTAAAAATGGTTATTTTTTCTCCTTCATCTTCAATTATCAGGGAATATTCAAATGTTTTAAAGAACTCATCTTCTTCCATATGAAGGATCTCCATCTTTACAGTTTCAGGGATTCCATCTTCATCAATATCAGTTGATACCTGCCATCCAGCAATAGATATGAAAACGTATATTATCATAGTTATCATAAATAATATTACGCAGGTTATAATTTAAGTCAATTCTTAAAAATAAAAAACCCTGGGCGAAGGAGGGGAGAACCTTCGCCCAGGGAGGGAGGGGTGTTGTCTATAGAGCGCGATGGTAAATTATAAACAAAAAAATTTTCTTGTCAATATTTTTGGTAAGATACATAGAAAATTGACATACGAGTTCAGTAAATCTCTGAAAATCATTTGGGTGTAAATTTTCCAAAAGGAAGGATCATTTCATCAGGAGATATTCCACCATGTTGATAAGTAAACTTATATTCTATTTCGTACTCTTTTGGTTTTGTTGGATATATAAAGTAATAGTTTTCCTTTGCTATTGCAAACCTCATTCCTCGTTGAGGAACTGGCAGGAAAAATTCAGATGGGTTGTGTAAAATAATGCATCCTTTTTTATTTGCTTTCAAAGAATTTCCATATTTGTATCTTAGATTACGCGAGATTATTCTGCCTCCATGGATTATTAAGGGTTTTTTGACTTTTATAAAACCGTGATCTGTGGTTAGAAAAACAATATGTTCTGTTTTTTTCAATTTTTCTATAAAGGGCGGAAATATTGAATTGATAAACCATGTTCTGGTTATATCAAGTAAAGCATATTCATTTCTAAAAACTTCTTCTGCAATATGTTTCTTTGTAACAGAGTGGATCAATACATCAAGGAAATTTACAACCATTATTTTTATTCTGTTTGGAGAATTCACATACTCCTCGAATATCTTTTCATGAACATCTGTTCTTGTTATCTTCTTAAAAAGAAAGTCTTCTTTCAATCCTTCTTTTTCAAGGTAAAATTTAAATAGCAAATCTTCGTATCTGTTTTGTCCTTCTTCGTTCCATATCCAGTACTCGGGATAATTTTTTACAATGTCGGAGGGCATCATACCTGAAAATATCGCATTTCTTGCATATGGTGTTGCAGAGGGTAAAATTGAAATATAGTAGTTTGTCTTGGTTTCAAAATTTTCTTTCCAAAATGGAAGAATAGTAAAGTATTGGTCAAGTCTCATTGAATCAAATAATAAGAAGACTATCTTTTGTTTTTTTTCTTTTAATAATGGGAATATAAATTTTTTGAAAAGATGAGTAGATGTTGGAATGGTACTATTGAGAATTAGTTTTCTGTACTCCTTTTCTACAAACTTCCCAAAGCCCGTCATTGCTTCCTCAGAAAACTCTTCCTCTATCTCTTTCAGAGATCTTTCTCCAAATCTTTTGAATCTCAATCTCCATCTTGTGATTATTTTATGATATTCTATCCAATTATCCCATGTATCTGGTAAGGGCAAGTTTCTTATTTCTTCTGCAAAACTTTTTGCTATGTTTCTTTTTACAAGTTCCTTTCTTTCAAGTAAGCGTTTTATAGATGCTAAAAATTGTGAAGGTGTAAAGGGTTTTATAACGAAGTCATCTGCAAGTTTTCCATAAGCTTCATCTATAAGTTCTTCATCCTCAAGCTTTGTAACGATGGCTACCATTATATCTTCGTTACTCTTTTTTAGATTTTCTAAGGTCTCTATCCCATCTATTCCTGGCATCATTTCATCCACCAGTACAAGATCATAGTCCTTCCTTCTTGCCATTTCAATTCCATCAGGTCCGTTTGTAGCAGTATCAACTTCGTATCCTTTTTCACAAAGTATATAAATATAAGGTTTTAAGTGTTCTATTTCATCATCTATCCATAGAATTCTCATCTTTCTATCCATACAGGCATCCCTGGAATTATGTAGTTGATGAGTTCAAGTAAATCTTGGTTCTTTAATCTTATACATCCCTCTGTTGCTCTTTTACCTATAGAAGATGGGTCATGGGTTCCATGAATTCCTATTCCTTTCCACGTTTTACCAGAATACGTAGCATCCGCTCCAGTATAAAGTCTGATAAAATATGGGCCATAGGCTCCTTTTATTGGGCCCAATGTGTCATCGGGAAAGTCATGGACCCAGTTTTTTGAATTTTCTATTTTTATTACATAAAAACATCCTTCAGGAGTTCTGTAATCTCCAATCCTTTTTTTATCCCCTGGATTTTTACCAATAGCTACTGAATAAACCTTTACGGTATCATACCCTTTTAAAAGATAAAGTTTGAATTCGCTTTTTTTAATGAGAATTCCATACTTTGTATTTTTTTTGGCAAGCATATCTTTCCCCACAATTATTATGATGTCCTTCAACCCATTTATTTGTTTTAATATGCCCTTTTTTAAAAATCTTTTTATACTTTCTGCAAGATTTTTCTCTTTCTTCCCATGATATATCACAGTAAAGAAAAATGTATCCTTGGAAGCTTTCTCTGGGGTAAGGCATGAAAGCCCTAAGTAGTTTGTCAATCTATATGTAACTCTTCTTGCCAATCCTGGCTTAGGAGCGCCATTTAAGACAAAGACTTTTCTTACCAAAGAATCTGCGTTATAGTTAATGCTTTGAATTCCTATTTTTATAAAGATTGTGTCATTTTTTATCTTGGTCCATTTGAATCCGCCAAGAATTTCTTTAAGACTATCTTTTTTGTATAATCTATGTGCAAAAATTTCTGTTTCTATTCTTATCTTTTCCTTGGAAGGTTGCTCAACTACCAGAAATCCAGTTTTTTTTAATCTTTCTTTAATTTTTTTAAAAGCACTTTCAAGCCCTCTTTTTTTAATATATTTCTCACATGAATTTTCTACTACGATTACTATGGGCTCTTTTGGTTTACACAGAACTATACTAAATATCCACAGTATTTTGAGGTATTTTGCCATTATATACTTCAACTATGCTTTTTGCAGCCATTTCTGCCATTTTTTCTCTTGTTTGGTAGGTAGCACTACCTATGTGTGGTAAAAGCACAACTTGGGGGAGTTTTATTAATTCAGGATGGATTTTCGGTTCATTTTCATATACATCAAGTCCTGCTCCAAAAAGTTTTTTCTGTTTTAATGCCTTTACCAGTTCTTCTTCATCAATTACAGCTCCTCTTGAGGTATTTACAAGTATTGCATCTTCTTTCATTAAAGAAAATTCCTCTTTGCCGATGAGATGGTAGGTTTCTTTTGTAAGTGGTACATGCAAAGATATAAAATCAGCTTCTCTTAACAAATCACGAAGAGATTTCTTCTTTGCATGTAATCTGTCCTCCAGGACTTGATTATTTTTCCTTGAGAAGTAAAGTACTTTCATTTCAAATCCCTTTGATTTTAATCCAAATGCTGTTCCTATCCTTCCTGCTCCAATTATCCCAAGTGTTTTTCCGTATATTTCCTTTCCTAAAAAAAGCATGGGATCCCATCCTTTAAATCTTCCTTCTCTAACAAATTTGTCTGCTTCAATTATTCTCCTTGCTACTGCGAATAACAATGCCCAAGCAAGTTCAGCAGTAGCATGGGTTAAGACATCAGGAGTATTGGTGACGATGATTCCCTTTTTAATTGCATACTCTACATCAATATTATCTATCCCTACTGCATAGTTTGCAATAACTTTCAAATTCTTTGCGCTATCAATTACTTCTCTGTCAATTCTATCCGTTAAAAGGCATAGAATACCAAATACGTCCTTTATATTTTTGATTATTTCTTCTTTGCCGATAGGTTCATCCTTTTCCCATATTTTTACTTCAAAATGCTTTTTTAAAATTTCGATTGCATTTTCTGGTATTTTTCTTGTTATGAATACTTTTTTCATAGAATTCTTTTTGGTAAAAGATTTATTGCCTCAAGTCCTTTCTCAGTTATTATTCTTCCTCTGGCAGTTCTTTTTAGGAAGCCCATCTTCACGAGATAAGGTTCATACACCTCTTCTATTGTTTTTGGGTCTTCCTCCATTGCAGCTGCAATAGTTTTTATTCCCACAGGTCCCCCTTTGAACTTTTCAGCAATCAGTTTTAGAAGTTCTTCATCCCTTTTATCTAAGCCATATTCATTTATTCCCAGTTTCTCAAGTGCATAAAGTACAGTATCAAGTTCTATTTCGTCTTTACCATCTACTTCTGCGAAATCTCTTATTCTTCTTAAAAGTCTATTTGCAATTCTTGGTGTTCCTCTCGCACGTTTTGCAATTTCCTTTGACGCCTTATCAGTGATCTTAATCCCAAGAATTTTGGCAGACCTTTTAACTACGAGTTCTAACTCCTCAGGAGAATAATAGTCTATGTGAAGTATTATTCCAAATCTTGCTCTTAGAGGCGGTGTGAGCATCCCAAACCTTGTTGTTGCTCCAATAAGTGTGAATTTTGCTATGTTTATTTTTTCTGTTCTGGCTCCTGGCCCCTTATCAATTAAAATATCTATACAGAAATCTTCAAGAGCAGAGTAAAGATATTCTTCCACTGTCCTACTGGTTCTATGTATTTCATCTACAAAAAGTACGTCTCCTTCTTTCAAATTGGTAAGTATTCCTACAAGATCAACAGGTCTTTCAAGAACAGGTCCAGAGGTGGTTTTTATATCTACCCCAAGTTCATTAGCAATTATATGGGCAAGTGTAGTTTTTCCAAGCCCCTGGGGTCCGTAGAAAAGAATGTGATCCAAAGATTCTTTCCTTTTTTTTGCTGCGTCAATAAATACTCTTAAATTTTCTTTTAGATTTTTCTGCCCAATAAACTCTTCAAGAGTTTTTGGCCTCAATGTAAGATCAAGTTTTTCGTCTTCTGAAGTTCTTATTCTTTCATAAATACTTGTATCAATTCTAAGACCCATTTTTTAATGCCTCTTTTATTATCTCTGCAAGACTTTTTTGGTCTATGTTGCTTATTTTTTCTACTCTTCTTCTTGCTTCGTTTGATGAAACTCCTAAGGAAACAAGAGCTTTTATGGCGTCTTCTTTTTTTGTGTTTCTTACCTTAGGATGAAGAGTTTCTTTAAGTTCAAAGATTATTTTCATTGCCTTTTTTTTGCCAATTCCAGGAGTTGATTTTAAAAGGTCTATTCTTTCTTCTTTTATACTTTTTTCAATCTCCTCCGGAGTATATCTGGAGAGAAGATTTAAAGCAGCGGTTTCTCCTACTTTAGGTACTGAGACTATTTTTTTAAAAATTTCTCTTTCTTTATTGCTTAAAAATCCATAAAGTTTTACCTCTTTTTCTTTAAAGATGGTATGTATGAAAAGCTCTGCCTCACCTTCAATCTGTTGGCTTACAGAAAGAGGTACGTTTATTTCAAAACCGATACCCCCTGTAAGTAACACTATCTTTGTTGGACTTTTTTCTACTATCTTTCCTTTAATTCTATCTATCATTATTTTATAATTCTTTATAAGCAGTATATGCAGCTGCTATGGCATCTGCTTCATCATCATGGAGTTTACTATTCTCTATTTTTAAAAGTTTTTTTACCATGTATCTTATCTGTTTTTTTGAAGCTCTTCCATTTCCTGTAACCGCAAGTTTTATTTTGGCAGGAGTATATTCTTTAACCTCTATATTCTTCTTTGAAAGTAGATACAAAATCGCCCCCCTTAACTGGGCAGATAGAATAATACTTCGTGCAGAAACTTTTCTAAAAAACAGGGATTCAATGGCACATATCTGTGGTTTCTCTCTTCGGATTATTTTTGCCAGTTTTTCTGTTATATCTTTTATTCTTTTTTCTATCTTTTCAGAAGAGTTTCCTTTAATAAAACCATGAACTTTTAATTTTCCTTTTTCTATTATTCCGTAACCTGTTCTTACAAGACCAGGGTCTATACCCAGTATCTTCACACGGCTTCAGATACAGTTTTCATTACTTCTTCGGGAATATCAAAGTTTGCATAAACATTTTGAACTTCATCAAGTTCATCCAGAGCCTCAAGGAGTTTAAGTAATTTTTCGGCTTCTTTTCCTGTTACCGTAACAGTGGATTGAGGAATCATTGTAAGTTCTGCATGTTCTACTTCTATTCCTTTTTCCTCAAACGCTTTTTTCACACGTATAAAATCTTCTGGAAGAGTTCTAATCTCGTAGGAATTACCTTCTTTTTTCACATCCTCGGCTCCTGCTTCCAGAGCTATTGAAAGAATAGTATCTTCGTCGTATTTTTCGGCAGAAATCATTATAACTCCTTTAGGTTTGAACTGCCAAGCTACGCATCCAGAAGACCCTAAGTTTCCTCCATACTTTGAGAAAATGTGCCTTATTTCTCCTGTAGTTCTATTTTTGTTATCTGTAAGCGTTTTTACAAAAATTGCTACCCCTCCTGGACCATATCCTTCGTATTCAACCTCTTCATAGGTAACTCCTGGAAGTTCTCCTGTTCCTTTTTTTATTGCCCTTTCAATGTTTTCTGCTGGCATATTAACAGATTTTGCCTTTTCAATGGCTGCTCTTAAACGAATGTTCTTTTCAGGGTCACCACCACCGAGCCTTGCAGCAGTAATGATTTCTCTTGCTATCTTTGAGAAAATTCTTCCGCGTATTTGATCCATCTTTGCCTTTTTATGCTTTATCTGAGCCCATTTGGAATGACCTGCCATATTACCTCCCTTTGTCTAACTTTTATCTTTTCTTTCCGTAAACAATGGTGATCATTGTACTTTTCTTTTCTCTGGTTATAGTAACCATGAAGCCTTCTTTTTCTTTCTTTAAGGTAAGCATTATTCCCTTATCTTTTTCTCCTGCTCCTTCAACTTCCATTATTTTCTTCCATCCTTTATTGGTTAGATTTTCGTAATACCTTTTCACCGCATAAAAACTGGCATTTGTTTCCATTATCACCGTATGTCCTTTACCCATTATTGAAAACTTACCTTTTACCTTTGCGCCTGGATATATGAGTTCTCTTGGGAAATCAGCAGGTAGATTCACGCTTTCACCAATGTCAATATCTGCCTTTTCTCCAGTTTCTTTTTCTATCTGTTTTTCAATTGTTTTTTCAACTATTCTTTTACCAATTGGTGCACATGGTGCACAAGGTGCGCATTTTAAAAAAACCCCCAGTGTTGCAAGAATTATTATAAAAGTTAATATTTTTTTCATAACACCTCCTTGTATTGTTTTGGTCCTTCAACAAACAAATTACCTCCGTAACAGTCAATTGCTACAATGGCAGGGAGGTCCTCAACAACAAGTTTTCTTATTGCCTCCGGACCAAGGTCTTCATAAGCTACTATCTCTACTTTCTTAACTGCTTTTGCTACCAGAGCTGCTGCTCCTCCTACCACCACAAAATATACTGCTTTATGTTTAACCATGGATTCTATCACTTCCTTTCCTCTTGGACCCTTGCCTATCATTCCTTTAAGCCCTGCAGAAAGCAATGCAGGGGTATATGGATCCATCCTTATGCTTGTGGTGGGACCAGCAGGTCCTATAGGATATCCTGGTTTTGCAGGGGCAGGGCCAACATAATATATTACTTTACCTCTTATATCAAAAGGAAGAGATTCTCCCTTTTTTAAAATTTCCACAAGCCTTTTATGAGCTGCATCTCTTGCTGTATATACTTCACCAGAAATTAAAACTCGTTCACCTGCTTTTAGAGAAAGCACAGTATCTTCTGTAAGTGGGGTTGTTATTTTTTTTCTTTCCATTGCACCTCCTTCATTTTAAGGATAATCTTAATCTTCATCAAGTCAACAATACAACTTAAAACCTTTCAAAAATTCTGTCAATATCTTGAATTATCTTTTCATTTTTTTCAAATGCATTTCCTATTACTAAGAAATCTGTCCCTGCTTTTATCAGTTTTCCGATTTCCATTATGTCTTTTATTCCTCCACCTACCATTACTTTTACATTAAGTTTTTTCTTTATCCTTTCTATCATTCTCTCTGGGACCGGTTTTTTAGCACCACTTCCTGCATCAAGATAAACAAGCTTTAAACCTATATAGTATCCTGCAAGAACATGGGCAAAAAGGATATCTGGTTTATCTCTGGGAATAGGTCGTGTATTACTCATAAACTCTACACTGGTCTGTTTTCCAGATTCAATTAGAAGATAACCTGTAGGAATTGCTTCAATGCCATAATGATAAATAAGAGGAGCTGCTTTTACCTGTTCTCCTATTAAAAATTCAGGGTTTCTTCCACTTAAAAGAATCATGAATAAAATTGCATCTGCATATCTGGATACTTGGTGGGACCCTCCTGGGAAGATTATTACAGGTTTATCTGTATTTTCCTTTATCGTTTTTACAAATTCGTCAAATTCAGGATTAAGCAGGAGACTTGTGCCTACCAGAATACCAAGTGCTTTGGATTTAGTTATTGTTTTTACCATGTTCTTCAATCTTTTTCTTTCTATTCTATCAGGATCAAGCAATACAAAGAAACCAGGTGCCTTTTTTTCTATCTTTTCCCAAACCATGGTGGTTTACTTTTTTTTATCATTTTTGACATTTTATTTATCATGTTAAGCTCCTGTAAGAGTACATTCACATCATGGGGGGTAGTTCCACTTCCCCTTGCTATCCTTGCTCTTCTTGAGCCGTCTATTATTCCTGGGTTTCTTCTTTCCTCTGGAGTCATTGAAAGTATGATAGCCTCTTTTTTCTTCAATTCATCTTCATCTATTTCATGTTGTTTTAATCCAGGGATCATCCCTGCGATTTTTGAAAATCCTCCCATTTTTTTAAATGTTCTTATCTGTACTAAAAGGTCTTCAAAATCAATTTTTCCTTCAAGAAATTTTTTTTGTGTTTTTTTCCTTAATTCTTCAGTAGTTATTTTCTCTACTTCTTCTGCTATGCTTAATACGTCTGGTTCACCCATTACTCTCACTGCAATCCTTGTAGGATCGAAATGCTCAAGCATATCTATTCTTTCGCCTGTCCCTATAAAAAATACGGGTTTTTCAGTAACACTTTTAAAAGAAAGTATCACTCCTCCTCTTGGATCTCCATCCATTTTTGTGACTACCCCTCCATCTATTCCAATCCTTTTGCTAAATTCTTCTGCCTGTCTTAGTGCATCTTGACCTGTCAAACCATCTATCACAAGTAGTGTATATTCTGGTTTTGTCTTATCTTTTATCAATTTGAGTTCTTCCATCATCTCCTCATCTATGTGCAATCTTCCTGCAGAGTCTATTATTACTACTCCATTGCCCTTTGTTTTAGCCTGTTTTATTGCTTCAAGGCATGTATTTAAATTATTTTCTTTCTGTGCAAAAAAATCTGCTCCTGCTCTTCTTGCTAAGAGTTGTAACTGTTTTGCAGCAGCAGGCCTTTTTGTATCTGCAGGCACAAGTAAAGGTTTCCTATTCCTCCATAGAAAGGCAAGTTTTGCAGCTGTAGTTGTTTTTCCTGTGCCTTGAAGTCCAACGAGAAGTATCACAGAAGGCATGTTTTTGAATTCAATCTTTACTGGTTTTTCACCGAGAAACTTTACAAGTTCTTCATAAACTATCTTCATTACCTGTTTGCCAGGAGAAAGGGCAGATGTTACTTCTGTGTTTTCTATTTTCTTCTTTATTTTTTCTGTAAGATTTTTCGCAACTTGATAATGAACATCTGCTTCCAGTAATGTTCTTCTTAGATCCCGTATAAAACTTTCTATTTCCTTATTAGATAGTTTCCCAAACCCTGTTATTTTTCTTTTAAGTTTTTGAAAAGAATCTTGAATTAAGTCAAACATTTTTTATTTTTTCAACCACTTCTTTATAGTTATTGCTTTTGAATATTGCAGATCCTACTACCACCACATCTACTCCTACATCTTTTAGGTATTTTGCATTTTTAGGATTTATCCCTCCATCTGCAGAGATTACAAAATTTCTTTTACTGTGTTTTTTTGAAAATTCTTCTATTTTTTTTAATACAGAAGGAATAAGAGATTGTCCTCCAAATCCAGGATAAACGGTCATGAAAAGAACTTCCTCTACATAGGGGAGGAAGTGTTCTACCATTTCTACTGGAGTATCTGGATTTAATGCTATTCCAGCTGGGATACCTTTACCTTGTAGAGATTTTGCAAGATCTTCTGAATAATGAGTTTCTACATGGTAAATCACAGCATCTGCGCCATTTTTTATAAATTCCTCTGCATATTTTGAAGGGTTTTCTATCATTAAATGCACTCTTACAGGAAGTGATGTGACCTTCCTTACTGCAGAGGTAATTGGTATACCAAAACTTATATTTGGGACGAAGTGGCCATCCATAACATCCAGGTGGAATCCATCAACTCCTGCTTCTTCTGCTTTTTTAATTTCAGTAGATAAGATTGAAAAATCACAGTTAAGGATAGATGCAAATATTTTCATGGTTCTTTTCCTACTATTAGATGTACTGTATCGCCTTTCTTAATTTTAGCTCCTGCCTTAGGAGTTTGAATTATCACAATTCCTCCTTGTCCTTCTATTTCAATCTCTTTTATACTACCTATTACCAATGAATCTTTTTCAAGAATTTTTTTGGCTTTCTCTATATCCAGTCCTTCTAAGAGAGGCATTATGATGGTTGCAGTGGTATCAGATACTGATACTGAAAGTATAAGAGGGGTATTGGGAGGTACGTATATTTCAGGCTTTGGTTTCATCGCAACAACTCTTCCCTCTTCTATGGTATCTATTTGCACACTGTCAATTCTTGCTATTCTGAATCCTCTTTTTTCTGCTATCTTTTGTGCTTGTTCAATTCTTAATCCGAGAAGATAGGGAACTCTTATTCTTTCCTTTCCTTTACTTATTGTTAAAAAGATGTTTCTTCCCTTTTTAACTACTGTTCCAGGTTTAGGTTTCTGGGCAATTACGGTTCCCTTAGGATTTTTAGGATCCGGAAGTTCCTCATACACGATAGGTTTTAAACTTAACTCTTTTAACCTTTCTTCTGCTTTTCTTATCTGCATTCCAATAACAGATGGTACTTCAACAGTTTCTCCTTGTCTTGTTACTATGGGCATTATGATGTAGTTTCCTATTATAATACCAAGAAAAAGAAATACAATTATTCCAGTAATACTTGATAAAATATATAGGGTTATTCGTGTTCCTTTGTTCATTCTATCACCGTAGCTACAATAAGATTTACCTTTGTACCTTTTTTCACTTCAGTTCCAGGTTTAGGAGATTGAGAAATTACTACACCTTTGTAATATTCGGTGCTTATTCTATATCTTATTTTACCCACGGTTAGACCTGCTGAGGTTATAATATCTTTTGCAAGAGATAACTTTTTTCCTTTTACATTGGGGACTTTCACGATTTCAGGCCCAAGACTTACAAATAATCTAACTCCTTTTCCTTTCTCCAGTTTTTCTCCTGCAGGAGGTTCTGTTTTTATGCAGAGTCCTTCGCGTAAAGTGTCATACATGGATACGATATCTTCAATGAAAAATCCAGAGTCCTGTAAAACACTCGTAGCTTCTGAAATTTCAAGCCCAAGTACATCTGGTATTATTGCAGAAGGTCTTCCCTTACTTAGGTATACCTTTATTTTTTCTCCTTTTCTATATTTATCTCCTGGTTCTGGAATCTGTTCTGCAATTACTCCTTCTGCATAGTCAGAAGGTACTTTTCCTTTAACGACTATCGTGAAATTCATACTATCTGCGATTTTTAAGGCTTCCTCCAGAGTTAATCCTTTAAGATTTGGAAGCTTTCCTTGGGAGGCAAAGAATGGATATATCATTAAAAAGAAAAGGAGGAAGATAATTCCTACTGAAACAAGAAGGGAAGTAATGAAAGACACAAGAAAAGATTTCCAAAGCTCCTTCATATTTTTATCTTCCTCCTATGATGAAAAATACCTTTTTCCCTGTGGAGGTATCTGTAAAATGCTCTGCAATCTTTGAAGCGGTGATGGTAATGATGTAAAAAGAGTTTGTTTTTAGTGTTCCTACAGGATATTTCCAAGTATAGAAGGTATCTGCATCTGGAGTTCCTGAAAACTCTTCTGAAACCACTACTTCACCTGGATTATCAATGGACCCTTCTTGAAGTTCTATTTTATACTCTGTAAGAAGTTTTCCTTCAGAATCAATCACTCCCTTCCACTTCACTACTAAGGTGTCAGATAAGGATACAGTATCTGGAGGCAGTTCAAACACTACATTTGACGGTGTATGTACTTCAAAGTTCAAAAACTCTTTTGTATCCCCTCCTTTCAAGAGGGAAAGGCGATAGTAATAAGTTGTTAGAGGTTTTATTCGTGTACTGTCGGTATCTATATACATTCCCACACTATCAATCGTTGAAATGGTATCAATTATTTCAAAACTTTTATTGTTTGTGATACTTCTCTCTACTATTATTCCATCTCCTTCAGGTGTTTTTACGGTCCATGTCCATTCTAAATGGATAATTCCATAATCTATACTTTTAAGGGGTGTCTCTATATGGAATATTTCTGCTGTTGATTTTCCAACTGCGTCAAGAGATACATTAAGGCCTGTTTCACACCCCAGCCATACAAATAGTACACCTATTCCTATAAAAACAATGGTAAGCACAATGTATTTTCCCATACTACCTCCTTTTTTAATCCTACATTTTATCTTACGAGCAAAAATAAAACTGTCAAGGAAATTTTTTAGCTTAAATTACAAAAGCTTTTAAAGTGGAGTAATATATATGTGGTGCTTGTTTGAAGAGTATTCTCATTATGGCTGTGTGAATATACGGTTATGCTTCATGGTCTTCCGCACTGGGGGTTTATAATTCCATTGGTCAGATTGTAAAGAGGTTTCATATTTCAGAGGGAAAGTATGAGGTGGTATGGGAGAATAAAAGATATCTTCAGGGAGTGCATTTTTACAGATTCAGGACTCTTGAAGAAGCATGATTAAAGAATTGATAGTTTTAAGAAAGAGAGTATGAAATGTGGATTTTTGTATTGATAGGTATCTTTTTAAAAATTTATTTGACTTTTTTGACAAAATAAGAAGAAATGAATATAATTTCAAGAGGTGAGAGAATGGAAACAAAGATTGGATTATTGGTTTTAATGGTTATGTTTCTGAATGCAGATGAAGTGGAGTATGTGGGAGGGGTGGGATTGCCCTACGGAAGTGGAAGGTGTGTATACGTTAAAGATAATTATGCTTATGTAGGACAATGGGAGAGATTCACT
The DNA here is from genome assembly GCA_964417925.1 of uncultured bacterium. GTDB lineage: Bacteria > Hydrothermota > Tepidihabitantia > B3-TA06 > CAYQJV01 > CAYQJV01. Next base: position 79,896 of record CAYQJV010000003.1, read on the forward strand.
ATTGTAGATGTTTCTTTTCCTCAGGTTCCTAAGGTAATAAGTAGTACTTATGGTTCTTTGTTTGAAGCGGTAGGAATTCATGTTAAAGATACATTAGCATATTTAAATAAATCAGGAGCTTTTTTTAGTATCGTGAATGTATCTAATCCTTCATCTCCTAAACCTATGGGATGGACTCTTGTTCAAGGAGGAGTCGATAAAAAAGATATCTCACATGGGTGCTTAATAATATTGCCTTGTTATAGTCCAGGTATTGCTATAATTAATGTGGATGATCCTACCAATCCTTTTGTTGTCTCTTATTACGATACTCCAGGATTTGCCATAGACCTCTTTGAGAAGGATTCCTTGGTTTATGTTGCAGATTATACCTCTCTTCAGATAATAGACATCCATGACCCAGAGCATCCTGTTGGGCTTGGTTCTCTTCCTATGCCTGAGGATAGGGTTGGTTATATTCTTTACTGTTATGATGTGTTTGTAGTGGATACCTTTGCCTTTGTTGCTGCAGAACCTGCGGAGTATGAGGTTTATGGAAATCTTTTTATCATAAGTGTTGCAGACCCTAAGAATCCTTACTACATAGATACGGTAAAGGTGAAGGGGAGTCCGTGGTGTGTATACTGTGCAGGGGATTTTGCCTATGTGGGGGCAAAGGAAGCCTGGGCACCTGAGGAAGAGGATACCATTTCTGTCCCAGGAGGTTTGAGGGTGGTTAACAAGAGGAAGATAGAGGATGCGGGGGTTACATCTTCTCTGGATATGTCCTGGGTCAGGGATGTGTTTGTTAAGGATAGTCTTGTTTATGTGGTTACAGAGGATTCTTTGCTCATATTTAAGCATGTGTATACTGGGATAGAGGAGAGCATATGGTATGCTGGGACAAGAGGGATAAGTATGGGAGGAGAGTGGCAAAGAGGATATATTTTGTGAGGATAATTGGAAAAGAGGATAGAAGGGGGAAAATTGTGATTTTAAGATGAAGGAGGAAAGGAGGTGATAGGATGAGGTATATATTGGGAATAGTAGTGGTGGGAAGTATATTAGAGGGAAATGTGCCGGATACTTTGTGGAGAAGAACCTATCCAGGGAGTCCAGGATATTCAGTACAGGAGACTGTGGACAGAGGATTTATTATTGCTGGAACTATTGATGATTATGATGATTGTGATGTATATCTTATAAAGACGGATGAGAATGGAGATACATTGTGGACAAAGACATATGGAGGGGAGGGTGATGATATGGGTTATTCAGTTCAGCAGACCAAGGATGGAGGATATATTATTGCAGGGAGAAAAGGTTGGGG